>CAYYJO010000005.1:16647-54661 GCA_964472265.1 uncultured Caldisericales bacterium
ATATAAAATTATGGAGACAATGTCTGCTGGCGGATTGGCCTGGGCCTGATGATCGCCAAAATGATCAGCACTTCGGCAGTGCTCGGGCTTCACGGCGCAGGAGGAGACTTTGCCCCGGCGTTGTTTTTGGGGGCTTCAACCGGCTCGCTTGTCACAACGGCTCTGGGTAGCAATCCAGGCCCAGGCGTTATCGTTGGCGCTACTTCACTGCTTTCTTCGGTTATGCACGCCCCGTTGACCGGAATACTGCTTTCATTCGAGATTGTAGGCACAAAAGCAGCCCTGCTGCCTGTGACAATCGGCGTGGTCGTTTCTTCGCTTGTCACCATGCGGCTGACACCAACACCGCAGTACAAGCAGAAAGCCCACGAAAAAGGCATTATTCTTCAAAAGACGCAGTTCCAGGAAACCCACGAGACTTCAATCAGCGAAGTGATGACCAAGAAAGTCATTTCAGTCGAAAAACACGAGACTGTAAAAAAGGCAATTGACATAATGAGGGACTTTGGCATCTCAGGGCTTGTAATCACTGAAGGAAAGAAACTTTACGGCATCATCACCCTCTCCGATCTGCGAAAGAAGGTCACCGGAAACGATCTGGTCAAGGAGATTGCCGACTTCTGCCAGACAGAGGTGGTCACAGGAACAGTTGAAACCACGCTTTCGCAGGCATGGGAAATGATGCGTGAAAATCAGATCGGACGAATCCCAATTGTCACAAAGAACGGGTCAATCGTAGGAATTGTGACAAAGCGTGATCTTCTTGAGCTGGCAGCCAGAAGAACCCATGAAGAGGACAAAGAGGGTAAATAGTTATTGCTCGGTTCCCAGTTTCATCTTTCTCAAAGCTTCGTCGTAATCCTTGTTGTCCCAGTTGAAAAGTGCGTTTGTGGCTACATCTTTCCAGGAAACTGATCTCAGAAGGAAGCGAATATCTGCAGCATCCTGATCAACTCTGGCAAGTATGCCAAACTGTTCACCAGGCGCAACGGTGTTGTTTCCGCCAAAAGATTTCTCTTCGGTTCCCACCCAGCTGCCATTCTCAAACTTGACCAGTGAGTAGTCAAAACTTATTATCACATCTGATGTTTGGCTTTGAAGCTGGATTTCGTATGACAGAGACGTCGGATTTGTCGATTTCGCCATGCTCAGGAATTCAAGTGGTGGAAGCCCCTGTTTTTCAAGCTCGGAAACGGAGGCAAGACCAGACGCCGAACCGCAGGAAACGGCAAGCAGACAGGCAAAAAACAATATTTTTCTCATGGCAAGAATTTTAAAAG
The DNA here is from genome assembly GCA_964472265.1 of uncultured Caldisericales bacterium. Lineage (GTDB taxonomy): Bacteria > Caldisericota > Caldisericia > JAAYUI01 > JAAYUI01 > JAGNLA01. The sequence continues at coordinate 17,928 of CAYYJO010000005.1, forward strand.
CCTGCAAATCAAACGTCAAGCCTGGTTCATTTTTTCCAGAAAAAATAGATGTTTTGTGTGGTCTGAATCGCAACGCATGCAGGACTGAAAACAACCGACTGCACAGGTTCCGAAAAATCCATCTTCCAAAGCTCGTCACGAGTAATCGGATCTACAGCTACAATCATCTTTTGCAAAACCTGAAAAACAATTCCGCCGAAGTTTTGAACCTGATCAGGGAAAAGCATGTGATTAGTCGCATCCTTGGGGTCAAGCACTTTGGGTTGTTTTGTAGAATTTAGCAAGAGAAAATCAGAAACATTCTGGATTGAGAGTGAATCTTTTGCAGGCATGGAAATTGACTGGCCTGAGATGGCGTTGTATCTGACAAGGTTTCCATCTTTCAGATACCAGATAAATCCGCCTGCAACAGCAAACGTTTCCCTGAAAGGGCAATCAAGCATTTCTGCTTCACCGGTTCTGGCGCTGATGCGGCTTAATACATTTTTCAGTCCTTCGCTTTGAATGGTTGTCAGAATCCAGATTTCTCCAGACCCAATCGCCCAGTGTGAGGAGAAGCCTGATTCAATAGGCAAAACCACCTGCCAGACAATCGACCCTGATCTTCTGTCAAACCTAGTCAACCTGTAGCCTTGCGGAGTTTCTAGGATGAAAACGAGATTGCCATCCACAAAGAAGAACTCACCTTCACCACGGGCTTTCTCTCCAATCCTCGATTGCCACATTTTCGTTCCATCGACAGTGCTGACTGCTTTCACATAGTCGCTGGTTTGGGGGTCTGTCGTGTAGATGGTGTGTCCATCAGAAACCGCTTCGGTCTGGAGTTTGTCGAATGGAGTGACCGATTTTCCCCTGACATCAAACAAACCAAGGCCTTCACATATGATTCCATTTTCAGCCGGATACATGGATACGATCTTTGCAAAATCGGGCTTTTTGTAAGTCCAGAGATTTTCGAGCCAGCGACCGTTCGGGTATCTGTAGGAAACGGTCTCCTCGTCGGCATAGTTCGAAAAAACCTTTACCGTTTCCCAGGCCAGTTCAGTTTTTTTCTCTTGAATTGGGGTTGAGTTGTTTTTTGGGGTTTGGCCGCAACTTGCAAGAACGACTGTGGCGACAGCCAGAAAAAACAAGCGTTTCATCAGCGCCAGAGGCTTGCTTTGCCCTTGTAAAACACGAGCGCGCCTGATTTTGAAAGTGATAGAATTCTCGGCAGGAAGTCTGTTTCTTTTGGTGCAGAAAGCTGGAAATACCAGATGTCCTTTTTGGCATCCGGTCCGATGCAGGCGATCAGGTTGCTCTGGACAACGGCGAAGTTGTCTCCTGCGCCAACAACCTGCGTGAATGCGATCATCTTGTTGTTCTTTGCGTTGTATGTGAAAGACTTGAACGTCTGCTGGGTTTCCTTGTCCAGATTTGTCGGAAGTTTGCCAAAATGGTAGCCGGTTTCAGTGAGAATCAGCATGCTGTCGTTTGAAAGCCATAGATACTGTATCTTTTTGTTGCTCTGTCCCATTGTCAGGATTGGTGAGGAATAGAACTCATCATAAACCATCATCTTTTCATCGGCGAGAGAAACGAACCTTGAATTGGCACCATAAAGCTCCTTGACTTCGGTGTTCTTCGAAACAAAAACGTACTGGCCGTCAGCCGGTGAAATTCTGAAAATCCATCCTGATCCTTCTGCAAAAAGGAAGGATTTTGTGACTGTCCATTTGCCAACCGTTCCAGTTGAAAGTTCAAGCGTCCAAACCTTTTTTCCATTTGTCTGGTCAATCCTTGCAACCTGTTTGGAGCCTATGAGCAACAAGCATCCGTCAGCGATGACAAAGGCTGCTTTTGGTTCCATCTTCATTGGGTCTGCCCAGACCGCTTTTCTGTCCTTTATTGACCAGGCATTGCCATTTTCACCCCAGATGGTTGAACCATCGGTTGCACCAGCGATCATGCCATCAGGAATCTTCTCGGATTTTCCGGTTTTGGAATCCACGAAAATAGATTTCTCACCCTCTGAAAGCACATAGCCACCAACTACTTCGGAAAACTGTGCTTCCTTGAAGCTGGTTGGAATTTCCCAGGCCATTTTTAGCTCATCTTTGCCTTCAAAACCTGTTTGGTCGGGCATCGATATCAATTGTGACGGAGCGGGATTTTCCGACTTCAAGAACCACTGCACCGAGGCCACTTCAGGCGACGAACCACACGAAGCAGCAAGAAGGGCAAACGCAAAAATGACAGACAGTTTTCTCATGATCTCAAAACATATCCCTTTTTTGCTTTTTCTCAAGAGTCAAGCGGAAGGGGCTTTTGAAGCGGTTTCGATAATCGATGAGAAGTTTGACACAGAGAGCGATGCCCCACCAACAAGAAATCCGCCCACGTTTTTGACCATCAGCGATCCGCAATTTTCGGCAGTCACCGAACCACCGTAAAGAATTGTAAACTTGGTTTTTGGCGAAATTCTCATCAGAAGGTCGCTTATAAACGAGTGTGAATCTTCGACCTGAACCGGTTTTGCAACGACACCGGTGCCAATAGCCCAGATCGGTTCGTACGCAATGGTCATCTCTGATCCGAGATCGAGTCCATCCAAAGCCCTCATGATTTGTGATGAGAGAACGGCAGTTGTCCTGTCAGACTGTCGCTCTTCAAGCCTTTCACCGATGCAAAGCACCGGTTTTATGCCATGCCTCATCAGGGCAACGATTTTTCGCCTGACAATGTCGTCTGTTTCAAAGAAGAGCCTGCGCCTCTCGGAGTGGCCAACAAGACACCAGGTACAACCAAGATCTTTGATCATCAACGGAGAGATTTCGCCGGTGAATGCGCCTTCATCCTCATAATAGCAATTCTGTGCACCAAACTTTACCTTCGAGCCTTCAAGCTGTGCAGCCACCGAAAAAATGTCAGTAAATGGCGGAATGATGCCAATCTCAACATTAGCAGGTAACGGCTGCACGAGAAAGCGTTTGCAGAATTCGACCGACTCTGCAACAGTCTTGTTCATTTTCCAGTTGGCAATGACAAGCATCAATCCTCCTTGTGATCGGGGGTTTCCTTGTTGTTGATGACTTTAACTTTAAGGATGCGGAGTTTTCTGATTTTGTCGACGGAGAAGGTGTAGCCTTCGTACTCAACTTTTTCGCCGGTTTTTCCAAGGTGACCAAGTTGGTTGACCATGAAGCCAGCAACCGTTTCAAAATCTTCAGAGTTGATGTCGGTTCCAAGCAGTTCGTTAAGCTCCTCAACCATCATGTCACCGGCAAGGATATAGGTTTTATCGTCAATAATCTTGACCTGATCCTCTTCGGTGTCGTACTCATCCTGGATCTCGCCAACAAGTTCTTCAAGCAGGTCTTCAAGCGTTATCAAACCTGAAACGCCACCGTATTCATCAACAACGATTGCCAGATGAATGCGCCTGCCCCTCATGTCCTTGAACACTTCAGAGATATGCTTGCCTTCAGGGATATAATACGGTTCCCTGAGGAACTGTTGAAACGTAAGCTCTTTTTTTCGTGATGTTATGAGCGGAATTAGGTCTTTGACGTGCAAGATACCAACGATGTTATCCGGGTTGTCTTTGTAGATAGGAATCCTGCTGTGACCTGAGTTTATGATCATTTTTGTCAGATCGGTGAGACTGGCGGTTATCGGCGCTGAAAGCATGTCCACTCGGGGAACCATGATTTCATAAACCGTGGTGTCTGCAAAATCAAACACCTTTTCGATCATCACCCTCTCATCAGTGGGGATCAGGCCTTCCTGGTGAGAGACCTCAATCATGGCCTCAAGCTCGGAGTCGGTGACCTTTGAGGTGTCGCCGGTAGGATTGATGCGGAAGAGCCAGAGGATGCCGTTTGTGATCCAGATGAAAACATAGATGAAAGGAGTGAGCGCAACCGATGTCCACTTTATGATGTAGTAGGAGAGTTTTGCTATGGCAATGGGCTTTCTTGAGGCGCCGGTTTTTGGAAGCATCTCGCCGACAAGGACTATTATTGCAGTCATAATGAGCACGACCAGCCATTCCGAGTGGATGCCAAGCCTCACGGCAATCTGGTTGCCAATAATCGTGGCCGCAATGTTGACGACGTTGTTTGCTATAAGGATCGAGGTGAGAATCTTCTCCCTGTCAGCCCTTAGTTTTAGAATCTTTTCGGCGATGGCAACACCTGAGTTTGCCATCTCAAGAAGTGTAATCTTGTCTGCCGTCAGCAGCGAAACCTCGGCTGCCGAAAAAATGATGGAGAAAAACAACAATCCACCAAAAATTACATAGTTCCAACTGCCAATATCCATTATGGAATCACCATCCAGCCAATCAATATAGCAATAATCACAATTACAAGCAATAAAGGATCACCTGCTGCCTTTGGGACGATAAGGATTGCCCCCGATGCCAGCGCAAACAGGGAGATCACCAGAACGCCAGTTGCCGAAACATCCAGCGATGATCTCGGATTCGAGTGCTCATCTGCCAGCCTCTCGATGCCGGTATTGAGCAGTTCGGCACCGATCACGCAGCCACAACAAAAAACAACAAACGCCAATTCCAGGGGTGAGAGTTTGTAATAAACTGCACAAGTCACTGTTCCTGCCGTTGAAATGATGTGTCGCCAAAAGTTTTTCTCTCTGGCACCAACTGCAAATCCAAGGACAGCCCTCCATAGTGAGCGCTTAAGCGAACCTTTCAAGCAGCTCCTCTCCAAGCTCGATCATCTTGAGCCTCTCATCCTCGGTTACGTGATCCATGCCTGTCAGATGAAGCAAACCGTGAGCCACGAGGAAAAGAACGTAGCGTTCAAGGTCGTTTTCTCCCCTGGTTCTGTCTGCAAACGACACTGAAACATAGATTTCACCCAGATGGTGCCTGCCTTTATCATCGATCAGATCATCTTCAAAGGAAAGGACGTCTGTAGAACCTTCCTTGTGTCTGTATGTTTCGTTGAGATGCGTGACTTCTTGGTCATCGGTGAGAATTATGCCAAGCAACGCCGGCCTTCTGTTAGGGAAAAGAGATGGAATCACCGTTTTGGCAAAGCGTTTAACAGGCTTACTCAGCGGGTCGGCCTTAGGGCCTGAAACCTCAACTTTGTCCATTGCCGGCAACCTTTCCTGTATCGTACTGGATTCTTCTGTGTCTGATTGCTGCAAGCTGCCGGACAAAGACTCTCTTGACCGTTGTTAGCTCAGCCATAGATATCGGTGCGTTGTTGAACTGGCCGTCCTGAATGCGTTCATTGACCAGCCTTTCCACCAGCTCATCAATTTTTGAGGGTTCCGGTTGAATCGCTCTTCCTGCCGATTCGACGGCATCAGCGATCATGACGATTGCCTGCTCCTTGGTTTTTGGGATCATGCCGTCGTAGCGGTAGACTGACTCATCCACAAGGGGGTCAACAGTTCTCGCTTTTTTAAGGAAATAGCCAACTGTCGAGGTTCCGTGGTGGCTTATCATGAAGTTCTGGATTATCTTTGGAATCCTGTATTTATCGGCAAGCTCCAGGCCGTCGTGTACATGGGCGATGATGAACTGTGCCGATGCCGATGGATTCAACTTGTCGTGCGGATTTTCAAAGTCTGCAGGCTGGTTTTCGATGAACAGCTCTGGTTTTTTGATTTTTCCGAGGTCATGGTAGTAGCCACCGACTCTGGCCACGAGACTATTTGCTCCGATTTGTTCACAGGCAACCGATGCCATATTGCCAACAAATATCGAGTGCTGGTAGGTTCCTGGGGCTTCCATGATCAGCTGCTTCAAAGCCGGGTGGTTGAGGTCGGAGAGTTCAAGCAGCCTGAAAACCGTTGTTGTGGACGTGGAATATTCGAGCAGGGGCGTGAGTCCGAAAGCCAGGAAAAATTGCGTCAGTCCTGAAATGAGAGCCACAACGATGTTGTTGATCATCATGGTGACAGGCATTTCGGCAAACAGCACGAATAAAACGCAAGAGAAAACCATTCCACCAAAGGCGTATGCACCAACAATGAGGAAATCCAGGAATCTCTTGACGTTTGGCATTGTAAATATCGTCAGATACCCAATAAGACTGAACCCGATTGCGATGATGGCGACGGAAGAGAGTGGAGTGTTGCCTATTGTTTTGAAGAGCGCCGTGAACGGGGCTACAACAAAGATGACCCTGACGGCGATTGTATTGTCAAAGAACATTCCCAGGAGGAAGGCAAAAATAATTATCAAGCCAAAAAAGAGTGATACTCCAACCAAAATTCTTGAGGTTGCCAGATAGAAAATGACAAGAAGGGCAAGGAATATTAGCTGCCCGAACTCATTGAAGTGGAGTTTCTTGGAAGTGTAGATGATGAGCGCAATTGCAAAAATGAGAGCCAGCGGAAGCAGGGATATCCCAAGCCAGACGCGCCAGTCACGAACAGGCCTTGCGATGCCGACTCTTTTGAAAACTTCGATATCGCTGGCAGTTATGACATCCCCAGCCTTGACTATGATCTCGCCTTTTTTGATCTCCCTTACAATCGGTGCGACAGAATCCCTTGCAACCTGCTTGTTTGCGTTGGTCGCCTCGGTGTCGATTTCAAGATTTTGCTTTATGAACAGCGGCGTCAGCTGGTTTATAAGCGATCTCGTTTCAGGCGGGTATCCGAGCTGATTCACAACCGAAACGACTTTTCTTGGAATCTCGCTGACTGAATACTCGTTGATGCCCTCGTCGAGCAACTTCTTTACCACCCACTCAACACCGGTTCTAACATCCTCAATCTGGGCCGTGTTTAGGTCGATCATCTCACTGATGGTCTGTTTTGATGGGATTGTGCCGACCTGATCCTGCTGTGAGACGATGAAAAGTCTGAATTGATCAGCTCTTTCATCCGGCGTTAGCAGGGTTCTGTCCCTGACGACGGCGATGGCGAGGTTGAAGAGGATGTCTATCTTTTGGAACGAGTCAGCCAAAACCATGTTATTCTTGTTGTAGACAACCGGAACTCTTGACGCTGCCTCATCCTGTGCTGCCTGAGTGCGATCCTTGTCCTCTATTTGGTCATCAATGGGTGAAATAATATTGTAAGGCGCTGGTTTTCCTGCTGTTAAAACGAAAGTGAAATCTGGAAAATAATACGATAAAAATATTATAAACAGGAGTACATAAGTGATAACGGCTATCATGTATGTACGCCAGTCTGCTTGCGGTTTTCTAAAAATTTTAGTGTTTCCCATAGAAAGAGGGGTCGTTTAAGGCGACCCCTCTGGTTTCATCAGCTCCTTTTCGGCTTCTTGGAACGCTTTTTCTTGCGCTCGATTGAAGGAGGAACGAAGAACTCGCGCTTCCTGATTTCGGAGAAAATACCGTCTTTCAGGCATGACTGCTGGAAACGGTGGAACAGTGACTCGAATGATTCGGTCTCTTTGCGTCTGATCTCTTGCATGGTCTTGTGTCACCCCCTTCCTTTCGGCTCTTCCTTAAAGCGACTCGCTCATGTCGCGACCGGCAAGGATGTGTGCGTGAATGTGAAAAACGCTTTGTCCGGCACCTTTTCCAGTGTTGAAAATGGTGCGGTAGGCATTTTCCACTTTGCACAGCTTTGCCGCTTTTGCGACAGCAAGGAGTAGCTTTCCGGCAAGCTCGGGATCGTCAAGCTCGTTCAAGCTTGAAACGTGCATCTTTGGCACCACCAGAACGTGGGTTGGCGCTGCTGGATGAATATCTTTGAAAGCCAGAAAATCATCGTCCTCGTAGACTTTCGTCGACGGGATTTCACCTTTTATGATCTTGCAGAAAACACAATCAGGCTGGCTTGTCAACTTCTGTTGCCTCCGTGATTGCAGCTTCTGTTGAATCCGTTTTTTTTGTGTCGGTCTGTTCAACAAACACGAACGATGCAGCCGGCCAGAATGCGAGGAACACGGCAAACGGCAGCGACCAGCTGAGTTTCTTTGAGATGATGAATTCGATTGCGATTGCAAGAGCCGAAATAACTAACCAGCCAATGAGGGCTGAAACAATCTTGGATTTCGTGATCTTGAGCATCAGGCTCCAGATGATGTATCCAAGCGGCCAGAATGCGAAGGAACCGGCAACAATGACGCACCATGGGCTGATTCCGTTTGTTTGGAGGAAGTTCATCAAAACGATGAGACCGGCGCCCATGAAAGCTCCTGCAAGATGCTGGAGAAAACCTTCGGGGACAAGCGTGAAGATTGCAGCTTCCACTGGCCAGATGGCGAAGAAAGCGACGGTTCCCCAGAACCATGTGAGCTTGCCAGTGCCTGAATTGATGAAGTAGGCAGCGACGCAAAGCGCAATGAAACCAGCAACCGAGATCAGCAGCGAGCCATATTTTTTAAGAAACTCCATCACTAACCACTTCTCCAATCATCGTATCTTGCAACGCGCCGGTGATGGTGCATTTCACAAGCTCTCCGGCAGAAAAACCCGGAGAAACCTTCACCCTGTGGTAGTTGCCGGAGAATCCTTCACAATCCTCCTCAACCAGCACTTCTGCGCAACTATTTATCATAGCATCGCGTCTTTCCTTTGCAAGGTGCATTGCAGTTATGCGGCAGGCTTTCATGCGAACTGCAACCGTTTCCTTTGGAACTGGCTCCATGTCAAAGGCAGGCGTGCCTTTTCTTGGTGAAAACGGGAAAATGTGGCATCTGTCGAAGGCTGCACGCTTCATAACCGAAAGTGTTTTCTCAAAGTCTGAATCCGTTTCCCCTGGAAAGCCAACGATTATATCAGTGGTGATTCCGCACAATTTGTCAAGTTTTCTTGCGGTTTCGACAATGTTGAGGTAGTGGGCGGAATCATAGCCCCTTCTCATTTTCAAAAGAATTTCATCAGACCCTGACTGCAGGGGGAGATGCAGGTGTGGAGCAACTTTGGGAGTTGTCAGAATTTCTCTGGTCAGCTCAGGTGTGAGGTGTCTTGGATTGATCGATGAGAGCCGGATGCGCTTGACTTCACTGATTTTTGAAATTTTACCTAGCAATGCCGGCAAGTTCTCGTAATGGCCAAGTTCGGTGCCACATAAAACAAGCTCACTGTGCCCTGATTTTGCAAGGTTTTCAGCCTCACAAACAATGTCAGATTCAGGTCTTGAGCGTGGTTTTCCCCGAAGCGACGGAACGATGCAGTACGAGCAAAAGTTGTCACAGCCAAGCTGAACCAGCAGCATCGCCCTTGTGTGGCCTGAAAAATGGGTGATGGCATCGTGGGGTTTTATTGAAACCATGAGTATTTGTGAGAGTTTTGCCAGGTCAGTTGGATCAACCTGGTCGAATCCTTCAAACGACTTTGAAACGCCAGCGCAGCCGGTGGCAACGACTCTTGCGGTTTTAGACCATTTTCTTGCGATCCTGAGCGCTTCCCTCTCGGCCACGTCAGTGACAAGACAACCATTCACAAATACAATGTCGGCAATGTCTGGCTCGGTGATCTGGGCACCGATTGAAACCAGCGTTTCCCTGAGCAGTTCGCCCTGATACTGGTTCACCTTGCATCCAAAATTGACAATGGCGCAGTTCAAGCGCCCTCCAGAAAGGCTAGAATCTGTGAAATGGCCACAACTGGTGCCAGTTGCGCCCTAAGGATTCGCCTGCCAAGCGTTACCGGCGTGAAGCCCTGAGCCTTGGCCACCTCCACCTCTTCGTGGGACAAGCCGCCTTCGGGCCCTATACAAACTGTAATTTCTCCTGATTTGACAAAAGCTCTGGCGATCGTCGTTTCGGTTTCAAGCTCCCACGGAATCAGCTTCAGTCCTTTGGCATCGACCAGCGCTCTTGCAAGCGATACCGGTTCAGTCAGCTCTGGAATCACTTCACGTCCCGAAAGCTCAGCTGCGCCTTTTGCGATTTTTCTGAAATGGTCAAGTTTTTTCCCAACAGTTTTATCAAAGTCACCTTGCGAACGTGAGCAAACAGCGAAGACAAACCTGGAGACTCCAAGCTGGGTGCAATATTCAACGATCTCAGGAATTTTGTCCGGTCTCGGAATGCCCATTACAAGCGTTATTTTTGCCGGTGGTTCGGTAGAAAATCCGATTTTCTCGATTATTTCAAAGGTTGCATGCTGGCTTTGCCTGTCTATGCCGGTTATTTTTGCCTTGAACCTCAAACCAAGCCCTTGAATGATCTCTATCTGGGAACCTGCATCAAGCCTCAAGACATTGACTGCATGGTGAAAATCCTGCCCTGAAAGCTCATTGCCTGACCCAACATAAAACCTTGCCATCAGAACTTCTGTTCCAGCCTTGAAGCAAGTGACTTGAGCACCGAGAACATCAGCGCATAGTTCATTCTCAGCGGGCCAATCAAGGACAGAACACCGATGGCATCATCAACCTTATATGGTGCACCGATGTAGGCCAGGTCGTCCAGTTCCGGCTTTTTTATCTCAGAGCCGATCTGGATGTCAAGTTCACCTTTCGTTGCAGTGTCGAGCATCAGGTCACGGACTGAATCGGTCATCTGGATTGCCTCGATGATCTGGTGGGCTTTTCTCGGGTCGGCAAGCTCAGGATTTGTTAGTAGCCGGTGGACTCCCTCAAGGTGAATCCTCACAGCTTCACGGGTCGAAACCTCACGCAAAAGCTGGAGCACGTTGAGGATCAGGTCTTTGTAAACCATCAGGTCGGCTGCAATCCTGACCATCGACGTCAAAACCTGAATCGGCGTCCATGCCTGTCTCACATCCAGACAGTCAAGGATCACTTTTGAGAGCCTGCTCAGTGTTTCCTGGGAGGGCAAATCTCTGGTTTGAAGTATGAACTCCCTGACATCGTCGGCATTAATGACAACTACAAGAAGGATTTTGTATGGTGGTATGGCAATAAGATGGACGTTTTTAATCTTTAGCCGTTTGGCAAGAGGCAGGAGAACAACCGACACTGTGCCGGTTTGCTCGGACAATGCAAAGGAGACCGCACGAAGAGTTGCCTCAAGTTTGGTGTGTTCTGGGATTTCAACATCGATTGAAGCAGGCTTGAGATTTCCAGAGGTCAGGAGCTTGTCGACGTAATACCTGTAGGCGCGGTAGCTTGGAATCCTGCCCGATGAAACGTGTGGTTGAAGGACATAGCCTTCCTCCTCAAGTTTTGCCAGTTCAGCGCGGATTGTTGCCGGTGAAACCTGATAGGGCATCTTCATCGTGATCTCTTCCGACGAGATTGGTTCGCCCTTCTCGATGTAGCTTGCCACCAGAATGGTGAGCACAATCTCTGTCCTGTTTTCTCCGCCTTTTACCGCCATCAGTGACAATGATAGCCTTCATGCTTGAATCCTTCAAGAGCTTGCTTGACAGGAGCCAAACTTTCTGTTAGAACCCAGATCAGCATCGGGGTGCCTCAACAAGGGCTGAGAGCGGCGTAAAAACCGCAACCCGCAGAACCTGCACAGGATAATGCCTGCGAAGGGAACGCGTGAGCCTCCGGTGAAAGGAGGTTTTTTTAATTTATGCAGGAATTTGCGACAAAAGTAAGCGATTTTTTTGGTGGTCTGAATGCCTGGGTTGGTATCACGGTCACGGTTCTTGGTCTGGCAATTCTCATCTTCCTTCTCATCACGGCAGCCAAAAACAAATGGAACGCAGGTATTATTGCTGAGGTTGGCATTGCTGCAGCCCTTTCCTTCATTCTGAGTCTTTTTCCTATCTGGCGCATGCCACAGGGTGGGTCAATAACGCTTTCCATGCTGCCTGTTCTGGTCGTCGCCTTCAGAAGGGGCATTGTTCCAGGGCTTGTTTGTGGTCTGATCGCCGGCGTGTTTCAGTCGGTTGCTGATCCTTACATCGTTTCACTCCCGCAGTTCATTCTTGATTACGGCCTTTCCTACACTGTCCTCGGATTTGCAGGCTTCAGGCTCAAGGATGAGGAGAGCAAGGTTCCTGGTGCAATCATCATCAGCGTCTACACAGCCATAATCCTCTACGCCGTCTGGTTGTTCATCGACACAGCAAAATTACCTGCTACAGGCGATGTCGCTGGTCCAAACCCGCTGTTTTACATTATGATTGCAGCGGTAGCAGCTCTCATGGTCATCGCGGTTGCAATCTTTGGGAAAAAGGTTGCCTCAAAAATTGCGCTTGCAACGACAGGAATCATCGGAAGAATCTTCGTTCATTTCCTCTCTGGCGTGATTTTTTTCGCCCAGTACGCATGGCAGGGGTACAATACCTACATCTATTCCCTGGCCTACAACATGCTTTACATCATTCCGTCAGCGTTCCTTTGCTTCGTAGTGCTTGTCCCGCTCATCAAAACTGGAATTGTCTCAAGGGTAGAATAACTTCGGATATTTCATGCAAAGGCGGTTTCGTTGAAACCGCCTTTTGTTTTTAGTCATCGAAGGGTAAAATTGAAAAACATGAAATTCCCCAACATTCCGCAACTGGACTTGAAAACGCTGGATCAGGCTTCGAAAAGGCTTGATTCGCTAACAAAACCAATCGGCAGTCTCGGAAGGCTGGAGGAGTTGGCAAAAATTTTGTGTGCAATGACCGGCAGATTTCCGCTGCGTCTCCCAAACAAGCTCGTGCTGGTGATGGCTTCCGACCACGGCGTGACAGAAGAAGGTGTCAGCGCTTACCCATCTGAAGTGACAGCACAAATGGTTTCAAATTTTCTTGGTGGCGGTGCAGCCATCAACGTTTTGGCCAGGCTTGCAGGTGCAAGTGTGCACGTTGTTGACATTGGCGTGAAGTCAAATCTTGAACCTCATGAGAATCTCACCATTGCAAAGATTGCCCCTGGAACGAACAACATCGCAAGACAACCAGCCATGACCAGACAGCAGGCAGAAGAAGCGATCCAGACAGGAATAGACATAGCCAACAAATTCATAGACAGGGGAATTGACGTAATCGCAACCGGCGAGATGGGAATCGGAAACACGACCCCGTCATCGGCCATAACAGCAGTTATGTGCAACGAAAGCATTGAAAAGGTGACAGGTCGTGGAACCGGACTCGACGACAAGGGAATGCGCCACAAACAGGACATCATCAGGCAAGCCATCGAAACCAGCAGGCCGAATCCAGACGACCCCATCGACGTACTCTCGAAAATCGGAGGATTTGAGATTGCAGGCCTTGCTGGAGTTATCATCGGCTGCGCCTCAAAAAGAACCCCTGTTGTTATCGATGGTTTCATCTCGGGGACAGCAGCGCTTGTTGCTCATTCCATCAATCCCTTGACCAAAAACTACATGGTGGCATCACATTGCTCAGTCGAATCAGGCCACAGGGTAATCCTCGGCCATCTGGGCCTCAAACCCCTTTTTGACCTTGACCTCAGGCTTGGTGAGGGAACCGGTTCAGCACTGGCTTTCAGCCTCATCGATGCCAGTCTGGCGGTTATCAGTGAGATGGCAACTTTTGAAAGCGCCAACGTGAGCAAATCATGAAAAGCCTTATTGCCGCACTGTCTTTCCTGACACCAATCCCTTTTACGGCTCAACTGACGACAAGGGAGTTTTCAAAAATCCAGCTCTGGTTCTCGCTCATCGGCTTCCTTCAGGGATCAGCGCTGATGTTTGCCTGCTTTGGACTCTCGTTTGTGGTTGGCAGGCCGGTTGTTTCAGTTTTGGCCGTGTGTCTTTGGGTATTTCTCACAAATGCCACCCATCTGGACGGCGTTGCCGACTGTTTCGACGGTTTACCAAACCCATCCAATCCCAAAAGACGCCTTGAAATCATGAGCGATCCAAGGACTGGCGCCTTTGGTGTTGTCGGGATCGTGCTGATTCTGATGCTAAAGGCAGTTCTGGTTACTTCGTCAAAAAATGTCGGCTGGATGGCCTTTGTCCCAATTCTGGCTGCAACAACTTTTGCCAGAGGCTCAGTTCTGATGCTAACTTTTTTCAGGTCAGCCAAAGAATCCGGCCTGGGGCACAGCCTTTGTTCAGGCAAGAACATCTGGTTTTTACTGATAAATATGATCATTCCAATGACACTGGCAGTTTTCCTGAGACTCCCGGGATTGATTGCGTTGGTGACAAGTTTTGTCGCAACACTCATCGTTGGGCTTCTGGCAAAGTCTAGAATAAATGGCGTAACAGGCGATGTCTTCGGGCTTGCAATCGAGGTTTCTGAAGTCTCGGTTTTGCTTTCGTTCGCTGTCATAGAAGGGATTTTCCTGTGAAAAAACTGATTCTGGTTCTGGGCGGCGCAAGGTCTGGCAAAAGCACTTACGCTCTGGACTATGCCAAAAAGAATGGCAAAAACGTCGTTTTTGTGGCAACCGGTATCGCCAGTGACGAATCGATGGCAAAAAGAATTGAAAGACACAAGTCCGAACGACCGTCAAACTGGACAACGATCGAAGCCTCCAGAAACATCGCTAAATCCCTGAAAGAAGTAAAGACTGATCCAGACATCGTAATAATTGATTGCCTAACGACACTCTCTGGAAATCTGATCATCAATATCTCCGAACCGGTCGATGAAACATCGGCATTTTCGGCGATAAAACCGGAGATTGTTGGCATCGTTGAAGCATGGAAATCGATGAACGCAACGTTTCTCGTAATCAGCAACGAGGTTGGGCTTGGAGTCGTCCCGACAACAAGTCTCGGCTGCACCTACAGGGATGCTTTGGGAAGGGCAAACCAGTCGCTGGCAAGCTATGCAACTGACGTGGTTCTGATGGTTGCAGGCATTCTGTTGATCGTCAAATCAAGTTAATGGCCCAGCCAACAATCAGCGCTTTTCAACTCTGTAACCGGTCTGGCCGGTTGTGCCGTTGGTCAAAATCACGCCTGGTGCAATGATTGTCTGGTGTGTTCCATCTGAGGAATCAATTTTTTCAAGCACTTTGAAATTCTTGTCCATCGTTATCAATTTGGCCTGGGCGATTGCTGCGAATCCGTCGTCGGTTTTATCAAGAGAAATAATGCCGGGCATATCAACTGTTTTTGTGACTTTGCCGTTTTTGTCAACGACAAGAATTGATTTGTCAGTCGGAATCACAAGCTCAGAGCCATTAAGGATCGGTTTCGATGAAGGCAGGCAGATCAGCTGCCAGTTGAATTTACCATCACCGGCCTGAAAACAGACGATCCCTTTTGTGCTGTGAACGTAAATCCTGTCACTGATTTTCCAAAGGTTCTGGACTGTGTCGTACAGTTTTGCGTACCAGAGGATTTTGCCAAAACGATCGCTTGCCCTGACAACATTTGATTCGTTGACGTAGAAAAGGGCAAGGTCTTGGGAGGCATCTATGATTGGAAGTGACGGTTCAACCTTGAATTCACTTATATTTCCGTAGATCGTGTTGCTTTGAACCTGCCAGAACCTTGGGCCAACAACCACAGGAATGGAGCTTATCCTTGGGTTTTCATACTGCTTGATTTCATTGCCGTTTCTGTCCAATGAAACCACGAGACTTCCGGCTGTGCCTTCAAAAGTGGCCATGTAGCCGTCGTTGAACGGCTGACAATTTATGCAGTTCCAAAGTTTGGTTTTTGGTGATTCATACTTCCAGGCAACATTGCCGGAATAGATGTTGATTGCAATAACATCTCTCTCAGATGGAACCAGCAGAAGATCATTGGAAAGTGTCGCCTTGTACCCGCAAGCAAAGCCATTTTGCCAGCTTTTTTCAAGCTTCCCTACAACTGTCGCCTGTTTGGGCTGACCACAGGAAACAAGAAGAACCAGAGCGCTAACGACGCCAAATATCTTCCTCATCAGCCCTTCCATCGTTTCTTCCAAACGGCTGGTGCTTCAGATACCTACTGTTTCTCCAGTCCTCAAGGCTTGGGGGGTGCCGCACGATGAGTTTGTAGGCCAGACCGACGATAATGCCAAACAGGAATCCTCCAATGTGTGCCCACCAGGCGATTCCGCCACCGCCTCCGATAATGCCGAAAACCTGCATGGCAAACCAGATGCCCATGAACACAACAGCAGGCATGGCAATCGGAATCCACAGGGCAAGCACATAAACCTGCGATTTTGGGTAAAGGATCATGTAAGCGCCCATCACGGCAGAGATTGCGCCAGAAGCTCCGATGGTTGGCATCAGCAAACCGTCGCCCTTGAGCGAGAAAATGACGTGTGCAAGCGTTGCGACAACACCGCCAGCAATGTAAAACAGTACAAAACCAACTTTCCCGAAGGCGTGTTCGATGTTGTCGCCAAAAACAAGCAGCGACCACATGTTGAACAGGATGTGCCAGAAATCTCCGTGAAGGAATAGTGAAGTAATGAGCGTTACGAAGCCAGGAATCGATGTCGGTGGCAATTCAGTCGAGGGGATTCCAGCAATTCTTGCCGGTATCGCACCAAAGCTGTAGGTGAAAAGCACGCCCTGCGAAACATTAGGATACTGTGATGGAATGAGGTTCAGAAGCATTTGCAACAGAAAAACCAAAACGCAAAGGCCAACAATGCTCCACAAAACCCAGGGTTTGGTTTTAATCGGATCCTGCTGAACCCTGTCGCCAAGGATGTACATTAATTCGAACCTTCTTCTTTGTGCTCCGGTTCTTCGACAGGTTGAGGTTCAACCTTTGGCTCCTGCTTGTCTGGTGCAATCTTTTTGTCGATGTTTTCGATTTTTGCAACCATTTCTGCGTCAACCATTGACGGAGTCTCGGATTTCTTGATGAAAAGGATGTGGAACAGTATGGCAACGATGATCAAACCGATGAAGGTAAGCTGCGAGGCGTTGAATGGGGTGCCAAAAAGCGCGTTGTGGCCTTCGTCGGCTCTGAGGAATTCAGTGCCGATATGCGTTGCGCTGTAGAGGTAGACAAACCAGACGAAGAGTTCGCCGACTTTGAGCTTGATTTTTTTACCAATGAGCCAGAGGGCGACAAAGATAAGAACTGCCACAAAAGCGTTGAGGAGCTGTGTCGGGAAAACCGGAGTTGCAAACCCGGTTCCCTTTTCGATGATTCCCCAGCTGCATTCTGGCCCATAGCAGCAACCGCCCATGAAACAGCCGAGTCTGCCAAAGAAGTAGCCAATTGCCAGTGCCGGCGCTGCAAGGTCTGCCAGTCTCCAAAAGTTGAGCTTTTTGATCTTGGCAAAGATGATGATGGCCGGGATGTTGAAAATGATGATGCCAAGGAACGCCATGCCCTGCATCTGAAGCTGGAAAATCTGGCCTGGATTTGCGATGTAGTTTTCAAGATGGGTCAGGATGTACAGAATCCTCGCCCCGAAAATTCCAACGATTATCACGACAAACGCAAGGTCTGTCAGCTGGTCGTGGGTGACGCCGTAATGCTTTGCCCTAAACCATGAATACGCTATCGCAGCCAGGATTCCAACCGTGATGAGCACACCATACCAGTAGATCTGGAGTCCGAAAATTTTAAAAGCCTCTGGAAACATTTTGCCTCCTTGACCCCTCAAGGATAATTGAACCAGTCGCAGTTTTCAAGTATACTTAAACCATGAAAAAACTTTGCCTTGCCGTCATTATTGCAGTTTTAACAAGCGTTTCCTGTGGTTCCTCACACGTTTACATGGAAGGGCCAAAGGAATTTAAGGGTGTGGCCGGAGAAATGAAAGCAATTCCAGACTCAGTGCCATTGAGAGACCTTGCTGACGGACTGCAAAAATACATGCTGGAATTCAATTTCAAATCAGGTGCAAGCGGACAGGTGAACCCCCTCAGCGACGAGGAAACGCAGTACATGCTCGACAGGAAGTACGAAGCCGGAACTCCTCAGATCAACCCTCAAGCCATCATCCCAGGCAAGGCTGAAATCGTCTATTCAAACGGATCAATTGGCAACTATGACAGGATCACGGGGCGATTCTCAAGTTTTGAACTTTCTCCAGATTTAATTCCTCCAGCCGATCTCTCTGTGTCAAACAACAGGAACCTGACAAAAGACATAGTAGAGAGAATCGCAAGGCTGTGGTTCGGACAGATCGACATCGACATCAAAAATTACAGGGCAAATCCATTTGAGATCATGGAACCAACAACAATTGTTTTTCAGGAAGAGCTGAAAGACCCGGACACAAAGTCTCCAAACTATGTCAAGGCCATCATCAACCACTGGGGGATGATCGTCAGGTACGACATAAACATTGGACCAACCCCGACAATCGGAACCAAACCAACGCTTGATGCAAATGAAATCATGAAGAAGGCCAAATTGTTCCTGGCTGTTGCCGAGGATTCCAAACTCGACGTCACTCCAGTGAGCGTAATAAAAAGGGTTTATTCGGAAGAAAAGGGTGAGTTGGTCTACAAAGATGTTCTTGCCTGGTTTATCGACGCCTCAGCCTACAAAATTTCAACCAGAAACCCAATCCTCACGCTTGACGCTCATACCGGCCTGCCGGTGGAGTGAGCCAGGGTCATTGTTTGCCAAGGTCATTCCTGGCAATCAACAATGTGAATCTCCATCGTCTGAACAAGGTCATTTGACCGGCAGGTGACGGTGGCATCGCAAGACTGGTGCGACCAGACTGTGCCGTCAGAGCGAACAATGGCAAAATCGGGCTTAATTGACCAGTCAACTGGTGCATTCCCTATCCAGTTTCCATCTGCGTCAAAAACTCTTGCTTTTATTTCAACATACTCACTTGTACAAATAGTATCGGAAGGTGCTGAAAGCTCTATCCTGACTGAATTGTTGGTCTTATGGTCGCTAAAACAATTTAAATAGTTACTACCACATCTCGCAAATACAAAACCATCTGAGATTATGGGGACTAACTGATAACCAACTTTATGACCGTAACAAAACAGGATCTTCCCTGTATTGGCATCAAAACAAGCTAGCATTGCATTTAAACCATCGACAAACATCCGACCGTTGCAAAATGAAGCACATACCGAACGAGGATTGTCTATATCATTTTCCCATTTTGTCAAACCAGTCTTTATGTCAACAGATCTGGTCGAAACATAGACTTTGCCATTGTAAACGGTTGGTGAAGACCAATCCTGTCCTGAAAATGATCTTTTGTTTTGCCACAAAATCTCTCCGGTATCTCGATTTAAACAGTTAATCGTACTTTCTATGGTGTTTATTATTATCTTGTCTTCATAAATGCAAGGATTTGAAAATGGTTGCTCTCGTAGTTTCACACTCCAGATTTCCTTGCCGTTTTTGGCATCCAGGCAAAACAACCTGGAGATGCCATCTGATACAAAGATCCTGCCATTCGATATTGCCAATCCTGCCTGATTGCTGGATTGAATCTTTTTTGACCATAAAGGCGTTCCAGTGTTACAATCAAGACAATACAACAAAGGTCCTTTCCAAATATTGTCAGAAATCATGAACATTATTTTGCCCTCATAAAAAATCATGTCCGAGTTAAACCAAGTACTGTGTAGAAATCTCCAAATCCTGTCCCCGTTGTTTGCATTCAGACAGATAACCGATCCATTATCTGAAGCGATATACAGCTTCTCGTCAACTATAATCGGTGGTCTTTCATCGACATACCCTCCATCGTCATCAATGTCTCTTTTCCAGATGGTGTTTCCAGTTTTCAAATCCAGACAATAGACATCGTACATGTAGGAACAAACATACAATTTCCCATCTGATGCAACTGGTGGTTGTGCCGAGGCGTAAAAAGTTTTACTCACCCACACTCGCTCCAGTGAAACACGCTCAGGCCCGCATTCATCATCTGCAACCCTTATATTTTCAGTAGTCTTTCCCGCCATCGTCCAATCACATGACGGCAAAGCCATTTTTGAATCAGACGCTGAAATCAAAAACGGTGCCTGCAATTGAGAAATCATGAGGATAAAAACGGTTACCACCGCCAGCCTTATTTTCCTCATCCAGTCCTCCATGACTGGATGGTAGCCAATTCCTGTTAAATTGCAAATCTGGATTGATTCAGCAATGATTAAACTTTCGGCCAGGTGATTGTGATCATTTTATTTTCAGCGTTCCATTCGACCTCTGCACCGAACGGTTCGGCTATAAACCTGAGCGGAACCATGACACTGCCCGAAACGTTGATGGGCGGAGCATCAATTTGCACCTCCCTGCCGTTTATGAGGGCGATTTTCTTGTCTATCCAGAGCGTGAAATTGACATCATAGCGGTTCACCGAAATTTTTTTCTCGGAAGAGTTCCAGTCAAGCTGGCAACCGAAAGCCTCAGAGATGAACCTGAGCGGAACCATGACTCTGCCTTTGTCAATAATCGGCGGTCTGGTGAGCGTTCTTTCAATGCCGTTGATCGAAGCGCTCGTATTGCTCACCTGAAGCTTGATTGTAATGCTGTCCTGGGTTTCAACGGTCACGGGGATTGCCAGTTTTGTACAGGTGTTTCTGTCTGGCGTGACCACAATTTCGCTGATCAATTTTGTAGACGCGGGCAACGCTGAAGCCATAACCGAAAAAGTCACCGTCACCGGATTTGCATCGAGGGCAAAACGGTTTTTTGAAAGCGATATCCACGGATCAGCAGTTGTGATTGTGACATCAGTTGGCTCCGAAGAGACGAAGTTAATCTTTATATCCTTCTTGTCGCCACGGTTTACAAGCCCGAAATCCAGTGAGGACAGGTTTGCGGTGATGCATGGAATTGAGGAAACGCTTACAATTGCTCCTTCGACTTCGACGCTGCACGTCAGATAATTTACCTTTACTTTGAATCCAATCTTCTGCCCAACAACAAATTCTTTTGAATTGTAGATGAATTTTACTTCCTGGGTTTTTCCGGCAGGAATAGCGAACTTGTCAGGCTCGATCTGAAGTTTTTCAAAATCTTTCTCCAAACTCACTTCAAGGTCAACATCGCCAGCATTTGTAAATATAAGTTTTTCAACATATTGTTCATTTGGTTTGATGCTATCAAACTTGACTAATTTCCTGTCGACTTCAAGGAACGGAACCACGCTTATTTCCACGGATTCGGAGATGTTCCCTGATCTGGAAAAAATCTTTGTTTTACCGTAACTTTTAGGTTTGAATAACCCTGAGGCATCGATTTCGCCAACTGAAATATCTGTTGAATCCCATTCGATTTTGGCTTTGTCGATGACTTGGTCAAACTGATCAAAAACTTTGGCTGTAAATTGCATGTCCATGCAGAGATCAAGTTTGGTTGATGCCGATGAAATCTCGATTTTCGTCGGTTCAGGCGGTATATACGGCTTGCTGTCGATAAAACAGTAGAGGGTTTTGTTGAATGAGCTCAGATAAACGCAGTCTTTGCCAACGGTTGGATGTGTGCCGTACGCCGAATCGGGAATCTGGTAACTCCAAAGCTCCTTGCCGGTGTTGATGTCGAGCATGTAAAGCTTGTTGTCTGTTGAGGTGTAGACCAATTTCCCATTGAACAGGACGGGTGTTGAGCCGGAAATTTTTTTGTCCTGTTTGGTGTAGACCTCCCAAAGCAGGGTTCCGTCGTCGATGTTGAGGCAATAAAGCTTCTGGTCGCTTGCGGTGATGAAGACTTTGCCGTACTCAACCGTGGCTGACGAATAAATCTGGCTTCTCGTAGTTTTAAATTCCCAGATCGGTTTTCCGTCCTCTGCATTGACGCAGAAGACAGAGCCTTTTTTCGTGCCTATAAATATTTTCCCGTAATAAACGGTTGGAGTCGACTCGATGTTTGCACCCCTGCCAGCGTTGAATTCCCAGACTTTGTTGCCGTTCCTGACATCGTAGCAGAATAGATCGCCACTCATGTTGCCAACATAAAGGTTGTTTCCGTAAAAAGTTGGCGATGAGTAGAACGCCTGGTCAGCAATCACCGACCATTCCAGGGTGCCGGTTTCGATTGTGCAACAGTAAAAGCGTTTATCTGACGAACCGAAGAACAATCTCCCCTTGTAAACCACAGGCGAAGACCAGATTGCCCCGCCAGTTGATTTCATCCATTTTCTCTTGCCTGTATCGGTATTGTAGCAGTGCATCTTGCCGTCAAAGGAACCTATGAAAACCCATTTCCCGTAGATGCAGGCTGACGAATAGCTGCTCCTGATTGTTTCTTCGTCCACGGTGTCGAGTTCGGCTTTCCACTTCTCCTTGCCGGTTTCGCCATCGACACAGTAGAGGAGGTCTTCGTCTGTTCGTATGAAAATGTTGCTAGCGCCGTGGACTGGCGATGAAAGGATTTTGCCCTTGGTTTGGAAAGACCACTTCAGGGCAAGCTCGTCGGTCATCGGCCCACAGCCAACGGGTGCAACCCTGTCACCCTGGAGATTTTGCCCGAAACATGGCCAGTCGCAGTTTATTTCTTCAGCTGATGAAAAGTTAATGGCAGTCGAAGCGAAAGGCTGGAAAATGACGGTAAAAACAAGAACCAATATCCCAAGTCTGGCAATCCTCACGCAAACCTCCTTAAGTCAGGACTATTTTATTAAAACGCCAACCCAAAGGCAAATGCTCCTCTATTTCGGCCAGGTGATCGTGATTTCCTTGGTTTGTGCGTTCCAGTCGACTTTTGCACCAAACGGTTCGGCGATGAATCGAAGCGGAACCATGGTTCTGCCGCCAACAATAACCGGTGGTGCATCAATCTTGAGTTTGTTGCCGTTGACCTCGACGAAATCTTTTCCAATCCAAAGGTTAACGGTTATGTCGTACCTGACAATGCCGATTTTTTGGGTGGTTGGATCCCACAAGATTGAACAGCCGAAACTTTCCGAGATGAAACGTAAAGGAACCATTGTCCTGCCGGCGATTATTCTTGCTGGAACGTCAAGCATTCTTTCCTGACCGTTGATTGTTGCGTTTCTCGAATCCACCTGAAGCTTGATTGTGATGCTGTCCTCTGTTGATACCAGCAATGGGATTGTGGTTTGTTCACAGAAATTCAGGTCAGAGATGACAGTGATGTTTGCCGTCAGTTTCGACGATGCCGGAAGCGATGAGGCCATTATTTTGAAATCGATGGTTTCTTTTTGGCCGACGTCAACGGTGATTGTTTTCTTCGAAATCTCCACCCATGGTTGATCGCAGGAGATTGTCAGCGTCTGCTTTGCGTTGGATTCGATTGTCAAACTCATGGTTTTTGAGTCTCCACGCTTGACCAGTCCAAAATCCAGCATCTCCGGCGATACCTTGAAACAGTCATATTTATCAGCGTTCATGATGGTTCCGTGGAGTATGTCCGGGCAACCGCCGTAGTCGGCGTTGATTGTGAAGCTGGTGACAGCCGACGGAGTAAACTCCTTCAGTTTGCAGGAGACCAGGATGTCAAAGGTTTTCCCTGCATCAACCGAGAATGATGTCGGCGAAAGTGTGATCAGATCGGTTGTGGATGTTAGCTTGACATCAAGCCTGGCATCGGAGTTATTAGTGTAGGTTAGCGTTGTTTTGTAGTCCTGATAGGGCTTGACGTTGGTCAGAACGAGCGTTTTGACCGATGGCACCAGATAGTCGACCACGTTGATGTCAACGGTAGCCACAGCATCGCCGCATCTGCAGGTGATGGTTGCCACACCAGTCTTTGATGGCTTGAAAAGACCGGTTGCATCGATTGTCCCAAACGCCGGATCGACTGACCATTCGAGTTCTGGGTTTTTGATTTCTTCTTCGTAAATATCAATAACTCTAGCACTAAATTGAATGGATGAACATAGATCGTACTTATTGGCGGGGGTTGATAATAAGACTTCTTTAGGTTTAATGGGTTCGTTTCTAGAAGAATCGTTGTATAGACAAATCAATCTATCCCCAAATCCTAGTAAAATGCAATTGTTTCCGATTATTGGTGATGACGAATAATTCATCAATTCGTCGTCGATGTTCAGAAGCAATAGCCTATTTAGCGAATCAGGCTCATAAGCTGATAATCCACTTTCGATTGGAAGGAAAATCTTATTTCTGCAGAACAAGGGTGAAGGCAAATCTGGTCCGAGTGTAGGTTCAATTTCAATATCCTTTTTTTTGATTCCAGTTATAAGATCTATAGCAAATAACTTAGTGTTATCAACGCCCTGGGAGAAATAAACGGTATTGTTTTGAACAACTGGCGTGTTGTGATCTATTGTTAATTGTGTTTCATAACACCATTTTTTTACTCCAGTAACCTCGTCTAAACACATCAATCCTTTTGATGTTCTAAATAAAACATAACCGTTATAAACAACTGCAGACGAGAGCACGGATTTGAAATTATCAGCCCATAAATTATACTTCCAAATCAATTGACCAGTTTTTGCATTTAAGCAGTAAAAATCAGAGGCAGAGCCGATGAACATTTTGTCTTCATGAAAAGATGGCGAATAATGATTTGAAAACTCATTTTGCTTCTTCCATACAATCCTTCCATCATCAGGTTTTAAACAGAGAATTTGACCATCTTCGCAAGCTACGTACACCTTTTCATCATAAACCATAGGTGACGATAAAATATAAAATCCAGTCTTAAACTCCCATTTTTTAGAACCATAGTTAGTATTTAAGCAGTATATTTTGAAATCCATCGATGCAAAAAAAACAAATTCCTTGTAGATCGATGGTGATGAAGTAATCGCGTCACCTGCTTCAAATTCCCATATTTTATTACCATTCACAGCATCAAGACAAAATACTTTATGATTCCAACATGTAAATATTGCAAGATTATTCTTTAAAACCGGTTCATTTACAATATGATCGGTTCTAAACGTCCATTTGACGCCAAGATTTCTTAAATCAATTCCACACCCATCCGGCACAACCCGATTCCCATCCGGAGTTCGTCCGAACATCGGCCAGTCGCAGTCGTCGGCAGCTGAAACATTTTTGATTTGAACTGGACTTCCAACATTGGCGATGTTCTGAGCCGATCCTGACTGAACGAAAAGAATTATTGCTGCAACAATGACAAACTTTACCTTGCCCATTAAAAAACCTCCTGATCTTCCGGTGACATTCTAGCGGAAAATCAGGAGGCTGGCAATGATCGGAAAATATCAGCCGATGAGGGCGACAGCCTCCATCTCGACATCAAATCCAAGCGGTAGACCGGCAACTGCCACTGCTGCTCGGGCGGGCTGGTTTGCCGTGAAATATCTTGCATAAACCTCGTTGACGGTCTTGAAATGATCCATCGACGAGAGGAAGATGGTTACCTTGCAAACGTTTTCAATTGTTGACCCACCGGCTTCAACCACAGCCTTAAGGTTGTCAAGAACTCTTGTTGCCTGTGCTTCAATACTGTCCTTGATGTGGTTTCCGGTTGCCGGATCGATTGGAATCTGGCCTGAGACAAAAAGCAGGTTTCCACAAACAATTCCCTGAGAATACGGGCCAATGGCTTTCGGTGCCTTGTCCGTTGCTACAACTTTCCTCATAACTCCTCCTTGCGTTGACTCATTAACCAATCTACCATAAAATGTAGTTTTGTCTATTGCTCTACGGAGGTTTTTTGAAAATGACAAACGAAGTGAACAGAAACGCCCAGCCGGCAAAGGCAGCACCACCGGCCTTCGTGAGGCCAAAAAAGGTCTCATGGGTTAAGAATATAGATTGGTCCTGGCTGGTTTGGCTTGTTGGCTTCTTCCTCGTTCCAAGCATTATCAGGATTATCACCCACCTCCCAGTGACATGGGCAATTTCCAGCTACTGGGAGCTTGACAGTTTGGGCGGCGTTACACAGGCTTATGCCAACAGGATGCTGGGTTTTGCTGACTTTTACGGCAGAACCACCATCACCTACATCATGCTCATAGTCCTGCTTTTCTTCCTGCTTTACCTGGTTCTCTCAAAAAAGCTCGACGTTCGCAAGTGGGGACTCTCTTTTGGCAACATTCTCCCGGCAATCGTCTTTTTCATAATCACCTGGGTTTTTGTGTATTTCCTCTATGTCCCGTACGCCTCGGCATTCTCGGGCGCCAACTTCTACGTTGGCATGCCGCTTCCTCCGGGAGCAGATATTGGAATTCCGTACACAACCTATGGCTCAATGAGTGACACTCTCGAAATGCTGTTCATTCCAAAAATCTACCCTGTCTACACCCTCACGGCCACTTATGCAAGCCCGTTTGAAACCAACTATCTCATGGGTCTTGTCGACTTCTTCAGGGTCTGGTTCCTCAACGCACCGATTCTGTTCTCGATGACCTGGGGCTATTTCTACAACTCGATGAAAGAAAAACTTGGAGCAATCAGGGAAAATTTCAACTGGAAGCATTATGGCAAAGCTCTCACGGTTTTCTTCCTAACATCAATCTCAATCCCAGTCATGCAGGTGATCTACAGAAAATTTGACGAGTTGCTCTCTCACCAGGTTGAAACCACGGTCACAAACGCAACACAGGAAGCTCCAAAAATTCTTTCAATCGGAGAGCCCTACTTCTTTATCGTGGTCATTGCAGTTGCAATTCTGGCCAACATTCTCTCCGGTTCGTCATTCAGGGGTCAGAGGACAAAAGAGAAATCGTCGATATTAAAATGGGTGGTTGGCGCAATCGTGACCATTGTTACATCATACGTTCTTTTCACCGGCGAGTCATCAATGAGTCCAATGACATTCACTGTTGTTGCCGGCATCTGTTCACTACTTTTTATCGCCGCCATCTCCTGGCTCGTGTTTGATCCAGCTGAAATGTCATCCGGCCTGGGTTTCTCAGAAGTTTCAAAGTGGCTTCCTGGCGCATTGGTTGTAATCCTCTCCACTGCAACCTACCTGGTCTTCCAGATGTCAAATGCTGACGCCCTCATCTCAATCCCCATGGTTATGACGGTTGCATTCTGGCTCATCGCTGCATTCATCGGCAACTACATGTGGAAATGGCTTGTCACCGAACCGAGAGAAGATAAGCTCGACGACTGGGGAAGATCGCTTTCAAAGTGGGTTCCTGGCACACTCGTTTTCATCATCGGCTTTGGACTCTCACTTCTAAGCGGCTGGCACACAGCCCCTGGAATCTATGGCCCATTCTCAAGCAGCTTTGGCCTTTTCACAATTATCATGCTCTGTGGCTGGATTTACATCAGAACAGAAAACCTCATCGCTTCTTTCCTCCTTTACGCGTCATTCCCATGGTTCCTCAACTTCATACAGGTTCAGGGCTTTGAAGTACCGACAGTCGCCGGTTCAGTATCAGTTGGCGTGTTCGTTCTCTTCGCGGTGCTTGTGCTTGTCGAATCTTACAGGCTCTGGGCTCCTTACATCACCTTTGACCTCGAAGTGATCAGAAAACCAATCCTCGACGCAGAAGACACACCGGAACAACTCCCACAGGCTAACTAATGAAAATACTGCTCCTTGACGGCATGAGCATGCTCTTCCGGGCATATCACGCCTTCAGGGGGAGTTTTACGGCACCGGATGGAACACCGACAAACGCCCTCTACGGTTTTTTGAGGCTTGCAACCGGCATAATTGACCGCGAAAAACCTGACCTGCTTGCTGTTTGCATCGACAGGCCCGAAAAAACCTTCAGGCATGAGAAGGACGAAAAGTACAAGGCAAACAGGCCAACCCCTCCTGACGACATGATGCGCCAGCTGGAAATGTTTGAGGAATTCCTTTCGGCTCTCGGTTTGCCAATTCTCTCATGTCCAGGCTACGAGGCTGACGACGTGATCGCAACCGTTGCCAGAAAAGAGTCAAAGCGCGGCAATAACGTGTTCATCATGAGCTCCGACCGTGACATCCTCCAGCTTGTGGACCCAAACACCTGTGTTATTCTAAACAAAAAGGGCATCTCTGAAACAGAAACAGTCGACCAGGCAAGAATGGCTTCCGAATACCGCATGTCACCAGAGCAATTCGTGTGGTTCAAAGCCATGAAAGGCGACACCAGCGACAACTACGGCGGTGTTCCGGGAATCGGTGAAAAAGGGGCGTTTGAAATCGCTTCAAAAGCAAAATCCGTCGAGGATGTTGAAGTCAGTCCAAAGGTCGCAGCCAATCTTGAAATATTCAAACATTCACTGATGCTGGCAACCCTTCACGACAATGTGCCAATCGAATTCAACGACGAAAGCCTGAAGTGGACTCCCGACCCGGCAAAAGCTGTCCCAATGCTTCAAAGGCTCGGTTTCCTCAGCTTCGTCAGCAGGTTCAGACCTGAACCGAAAAAAGAGAGCAAAACCCAGACCGTTACAGCCGAATACGTCATCCCAAAAATCACAGGCAGGTTCGCCATACACATGGCTCCGGGTGAACTTGAGGTCTCTGACGATGAAAACACCTACAAAATCGACGTTGGTTCAGGATTATTCCAGTCAACCGACGAAACAATAACAAAACTGGAACCGCTTCTGAAATCTGACAAACCGAAGGTCGTCTGCAATCTCAAGGAAATGCTTGGAAAAATCGATGTCTCTGAGCCAGCCGATGATGTCTCGATGATGGCTTACCTCGATGAAACCATGCGTTCCGGCTACGACATCGAAACCCTCAAAAACGCCTACCTCGGCGAGAATATCTCCAACTCAAGCGCAATGCTCAAATTGTGTGACGTTCTCAAGGAAAAAATAGCAGTGATGGGCATGTGCGACCTCTATGAAAAGGTTGAAAAACCCGTCACAAGAATCCTCCATTCAGTCGAAAACCGTGGAATAATGATTGATAGAACGGTTTTATCAGACCTTGGGAAAAAGCTTGGTCGTGAAATCGAGGAAAAATCAGAACAAATCTTTGAGGACACCGGCATGAGGTTCAATATAGCCTCGCCAAAGCAGCTCTCAGACGTTCTCTTCAAAAAACTTCAGATCGAACCGCAGAAAAAAACAAAGACCGGTTTCTCGACTTCGGCTGCAGTTCTTGACAGTCTCAGGGGAACTTATCCTGTTGTAGACCTGGTTCTTGACGTGCGGGAACTTTCGAAGCTGAAAAACACCTATGTTGACGTGCTTCCGACCTTCGCAGACAAAGAAGGAAGGATACACACAACTTTCCTTCAGATGTCGACTTCGACCGGCCGACTGGCCTCGACAAACCCAAATCTTCAAAGCATCCCTGTACGTTCTGATCTTGGTGCTGAAATAAGAAAAGCGTTCATTGCAAAACCCGGAAACATAATAATCTCTGCAGACTACTCACAGATCGAACTCAGAGTGCTCGCCCACCTCTCGGAAGACCCCGAACTGGTCAGGGCTTTCAACGCCGGCGAAGACATCCACGCGGTCACGGCCAAAAAAATCTTCGACACAAACGAAGTTACATCAGAACAAAGGCGAAGGGCAAAGGTCATAAACTTCGGCCTGCTCTACGGAATGTCAGCGCACAGGCTTTCGGGCGAATTCAAAATCAGCTACGCCGAGGCTGACGCTTTCATCAAGAATTATTTCGAAAGGTTCTCCGGTGTTGCCACCTACATTAAAAACGTGGTTGAAAACGCAAAAAAGGTTGGCTACACAACAACAATCCTTGGCAGAAGGCGCAACTTTCCCGAATTACTGTCTGACAATTTCCAGGTCAGATCGGCAGGAGAGCGTGCAGCCATCAACTCGCCAATCCAGGGTTCGGCTGCCGACATCATCAAACTCGCAATGATCGCCGTTGAGCATGGGCTTGAAGGAACAGGAGCCATGCAGATTTTGCAGGTTCACGACGAGCTGCTGGTCGAATGCCCCCGTGACAATGCCGAAAAGGTCAGTACAATAATCAAAGAGAAAATGGAAAACGTCTTTTTGGCCAAGGTTCCAATGACGGTCGATACCAACTTCGGCAACAACTGGCTGGAGGCAAAGTAATGGCCTACATTCTGGGCGTTACCGGAGGCATGGCTTCCGGAAAAACCGCAGCTGCAAAGTGTCTTGAAGGTGACAACGTCTTCATCATCGAGGTTGACGATCTGGCAAGACCAATGCTCCAGCCCGGAACTGAAATCTACAACCGGGTCATTGATTACTTCGGCAAAAAGATCACAAACATTGACGGTTCGGTCAACAGGAAAAGACTGGCCAGGCAAGCCTTTTCAACACCCCAAAAAACACGCGAGCTGAACGATATTTTCAGGGAACCCTTGACGCAATCGATAAAGTTTGAAATCATGGCTGCAAGGGCAAACCGTGCCAGACTCATTGTTGTTGTGGCTGCAATCATGTTTGAACAGGGCTGGAACAAGCTCTGCCACGGAGTTCTGAACATCTCTGCACCGGAATCAATCAGGATGCAGAGGGCTGTGGCTTTGGGCATGACCGAGGCTGAAGTTTATGAACGCATGGTTTCCCAGATGTCTGAGCGAGAACGCATGAAGCATGCAAACTGGACGATCTACACCCAGCCGACAACCGAAGCCCTGTGTGAAAAAATGAGGAGATTTGCACAAGAGAACAAGTGGATATAAACCTTTCCTATTCAAGAATTTCGACGTACCTGGACTGCCCTTACAAATTCTTTCTGGCATATATTGTCGGTTTGCCAGGCATTCCAAGGCCATACTTCAGCTTTGGCAACTCAGTCCATGCTGCCCTTGAAGAATTCCACAAACCAAAGTTGCTGCCATCAGACAATTCATCTGAATACCTGCTGGGTCTTTATGAAAAATACTGGATTTCAGATGGTTTTACAGATATTGAATCCGAGTTGAGGGCAAAAGACGAAGGCAGATCGATACTCATCGGCTACCACAATTATCTTGGTGGAACCATGCCTGAAGTCGTCGATGTCGAAATGAATTTTTCAATTAAAATCGACGGCCTGACAATCACCGGTTACATTGACAGAATCGACAGCAACTCCGACGGTTCAGTAAACCTACTTGACTACAAGACAGGAAAAACCATCCCCTCTGCCCTTGAAGACTCTGACAGGCTCCAGCTTTCTATCTACACGCTCGCAGTAAATGTCTTGCTAAACATGCAGGTGAGAAAGGCTTCAAATCTTTACCTGAGACAGATGGCGCTGAGATCTTTTGAGCCAACCATCGTTGACGTTGACCGTGCGAGAGAGGCGATAAGCTTCGTTAAAAAAGGCATAGAACTCAAAAAGTTCGAACGCTGTCCCAACCGGTTCTGTCCCTACTGCGACTACTATCAGGGTTGCCAGGGAGCAGACGTTTTGCATGTGGAGGAGAGTTTCTAGGATATGAAAAAAATTTTCACCGTTGCAATTCTGGCCATCCTTCTTTCAGGTTGTGGAAAGCAGCCGCAGGGCGGTTTCCTCACGCTCAACATCGATGACAAAAAGGCGCTCGTGGCAATCGACGAGGCAAAGCCTGTCCTTTTCGCCGAAATGGAGCAACCGCTTGACCTCATGGCAATCCCGCACAAGGTTTCGGTCACATGGTCGGCAACGGGTGACACAACCACCGAGTTTGCAACGGTTGAATTCGGAAAAACCACAACATTCACACCCACTCCGCCAAAACTTGAGCCGGTTGAGATAATAACGTCAATGCCGGGCACAATCACAGCCGGTTTCACTGATCTTGGTCACAGCTCCAAAATTTCAAATCCACAGGTTTACGCTGGAAAACGCAGGTTTGAAGTGGCTATCGACGGTTTCCAGTACCGCTGGGCAACAGAGCTTGAAGTTGAATTGAACTCCAAAATCAGCCTTGAACCAGGAACTGACGCAAACACAGGCGCACTTTACATCAAATCGCAATCTCAGGGGACGAGTTTCACTATCAAAGGAACAAAGGAACAGCCACTGTTTTTTGAAGGGTCTGTTTTCATTCCAAAAGTTACGCCAGGCATGCTGGAAATATCGGAAAAAACAAATCCGCTCGTGAAGCACTATGTTCAAATTGAAGCAGACAAAGTAACGAAGCTCAACTATATGACCAACTTTGAAGACACGTCAAAAAAACAGGTCACACTTGACACCTTCGGCAAAACCACCCTTTATGTTTGCTGGGGTTCTCAAACAAGCGCCATCGACCTGACAGGCAAAACACAGCTTGATGGCTACACTTTGGATAAGTCAACGCCTTTCAGGCCTGGCACAATGAACTCTGACGAAGTCTTCAAATTTTTGGTTTGCAAGGATGGAAACGGTTTTGGTGCAAAACAAATAATCGGTGTTCTTCCAGAAAGAATAAGTGTTGATCGAGTTTCAGGATCGATGATTGACCCAACAACCATCAAACATGCAAAGGTTCAAGACTGGGCGCAAAAATCAGACGATGGTCAGTGGTTCGTTAACAATGACATGGTATACGGCCCGGGTGGCTTCAGGTTCGCTTTGGGTGGTTACGATGCCGGCTGCTGGGACACGCTCAACTATACCTTGCTGGTGACAAAGCTCGATTTTGAAAATGAAACTTTTGAAGTCAGGGAAGCCCCTCTATCAAAGAAAAATCCGATGATTATAGGCACTTTTGGTCACAAGGGCATTGGCGACAAAAACCTGAAATGGATCAATGCCTACGCTTTCTACGATGCGAGGGGTTTGCCGATGGTCGTTTTGGCTTCCTCAAAATGGACAGCAGTTTATGACCGCGAAACGTCAAAAGAAATTGGTTCTGGTGCATTCAAACTCGCATACAAACTGGACAAGCCATGTTTCACGGCAAGCCTTGATGACAAGAGGTTTTTGGTTTGCAAGACTGGCAACAACACATTTTCAGGCTCATTTATCCTTGACCTTCAAACAGGGATTGTTCATGAAAACCTCATCAATCCTTCATCAACCGAGAATAAGCTTATTCTGTGCAACGCTGTAAAAGGCGCAAACGCCGGTTTAGCCTACAAAATATCTGGAAAATCCTTTGTTCCTGTCTGGGCTGGCATCTACCAGTTACCAAACGCCTTTGTCGAATAATTGGCGATAAACAGGAAGAAGTTCATGATCAGATCGAACACGCCAATCACCAGGGCATAAGCCAGGAATGGCCAGAGAATATCGAGAATTTTTGATTTCGACACCGCCCAGTAAACGGCAAGCTGGACAAGCAGACCGCCAATTATTGAAATACCGATCCAAATTGGCGTCATCCACGTTTTCTGCAACACGGCATTTTCAAAAGTGACAAACCATGGAGTTAACGGGCTATAATTTGGAATAACCCTTAGCAGAACAACAAACATTGCGTATGCCAGCGAAGAAACAGCGCTTGGGAGTGCGACAAGGCATTTTATGTTGTCCTCAACTGATTTTCTGGTGAGACCAAAAATAATGATCATGTTGAAGCTGAGGGTGAAAAGAAACTCGAAAATATGAACAGCGTATGGATTTTTCAATACGTGTATGCCAGAAAAAAGGCATATTCCGCCAGAAATAACGGCTATCACAGTCATAACAGGCATGAAGTAATCGTCAATGTTGTGGCGCCACGAAATCCACCACTTATTGAACCTGATGGCTCTATCAATCATTTTTTTTCCTTTGGTTATTTTTTGATCAGAGTCCGCTTACAAACGGCGACATCAACAGGAAAAGTGTGATGGTGTTTGCAGTTATTGCGTATGAGACGTACGGGAAAATCATGGATTGCCATTCTTTTCTGTACAGAAGCGCCAAAAGTCCGAACTGGGCAATCACGGGAACGATAATTGACGCTGCAATGTACCAAGGATCCATGAGGTCGGTTGCCGAAAATTTAGCAACAAGCGGCAAGATCACCCAAACAAACGGTTTTGACCCGATGAACGGAAATCTGAAAAGCAGGTTTATCACGCCAAACACAAGCACGACGGAGCACGACGCAAAGATGTGCTTCAAAACTGGCTCGTCTTGTCTTACAGCTTTAAGGATGCCCGCCAGAATGATCGAGTGGTAGCCAAACGAGAACAGGAATTCGGGAAGCTTGCCCGAGATTCTGCTATAATACGGGTCGCTCAGAACAATATAAACCCCGGTTACAACCAAAAGGAGAGTCATTAATCCGACAAAAAACAAAAATAACTGGTTTTCTTTTCTTGAGTCCAGCTCAACATTTTTTATTTCAGAACCATGTCCGACTTTCCCCAGCAAAGAAATGAATTTTTCTTTCACTGCCTGCGATTCATTCGAGATCACGCTTGCCAAATTTCCTCCTCTCAATGGCAATATACAAAATTCTGGCTTTTTTACAATAACCTTATTCTTGGGGGTTTATCTACCAGCGAACGAGTTTGATCTCGATGGCTGTAAATCTTTCCGCCCATTGAGACTTGATTGCCACAAGCCTGATCCTTGATCCGACACGGACCGGCAACGACCTCACCATCTCTGAATCGACAAGCAACTGGACTTCGCCAGCCGGGCTTGATACACGATAATTGTAGTTGTCGGGATCCCAAACGGTTATCTCAGCCAGCCAAGACCTCTTGTCCGCATAATGCTTCGAATCGTTGGGCAGATCGGCGATGAAGAGGTTCCCATCTCCGTCAACTTCACAACATACATCAGCGCCAAGAAAAAGTGAGGCGGTTGTGACATTTGTCGGAACATTCACTGTGACCACGCCGAAATTATAGGTCTGAACCTTTACTGGGCCAAACGAACCCGAAGAATTGAGAACAAAGCCGTAGACCAAACCTTTGTTTAAAGCCCTCGCCGGAACAAAGGCAAGAACCGCTGCCAAAATTATCAAAACCAAAACCAATTTTTTCATGTTTCCTCCTATCTCAGAAGCATCAAACCGCAAACGCCGCCGCCGAGGATCAGCCAGCCCGGATGAACGCCAACGAAGAGCAAAACAGCCGAAACGACGCCAACCCCGATCACAACAAGGTTATAATCCTTGAACACCGGATATCCGATCCTCCAGGCCATCCAGACAATCATGGCCACCACAACCGGTGCAATACCTTTCAAAACACTCTTGAGATATACATTGTCGCCGTATTTTATGAAGACAAAATACATCACAATCACCACGACTATCGTAGGCAAAACCACACCGAGAACTGCAGCTATCATTCCAGCGGTGCCAGCCACATGCCTGCCAACAAGCGCTGCAGAACCAATTGCATTTGGGCCAGGAGTCGTTGCAGTCAGATAAATGATGCTCGAAAACTGATCTGCCGACATCCACTGATGGGCAGCAACCTCGTGTTCCATGATGGCAAGCGTTGTCCATCCCCCGCCAAAGGACAGCAGACTGATTTTTGCAAACGCGAGGAACAGGTCTATGAGTTCCATGGCCTGATTTTACTCTTTACAAACAATAATGGCAACAACGTGTCAAATTATTGCAAGGATGGGGCGATGCGTTTATTATTGAAAAGAAAGGGTCAAATGGATTTAGACATTGAAACGAGCAGGGCTTATGAAGGCATGTCATACCAAATGCAGAGCTTCTTCAACGGCAGGTACGAGATTAGAAGAAAAAAGCCGTGGTTGTTCTATCTGTGGTGCATATTCCTTGGCCTGCTCGGAGCGCACAAATTCTATCTGGAAGAGACCGCCCTGGGAATCGGCTACCTCATGACTGGCGGACTGTGGGGGTTTGGGATTCTTTACGACCTCATTACAGGAGTAACCCAGGTTAGGAACTACAACATGGCTCTTTCAAGAAAAATCCTGTTCGAGCTGAAGGCCTCGTACGGGGAGTTCGTAAAAGAGACTGAGCCAATGCCGGGCGTCGGTTTGCTAAGCTAACAGTGCACCATAAGCTTTGCCACTTTCTTCAAGGCTATTTTTTGAGTGCATCTTGTATGGCTTTATCGATTTTTTCCTTTGAATCGTCAGCTTTTCCGAGATATCTGGCAACAACATTATGCTGCTTATCAAGGATAATAAATGTTGGAAACCCTTTTATTCCAATCCTGTCGCCGTAATCGTTTTCTTCATCATACAGGACAGTCCAGGTTAGCTCTTCAGCATCTTTTGTTGTTGCTGCATCTTCTTCTGGATCGTTGAGTATGGTTATAAACTCTACTTTATCTTTATATTGGTCGAATAACTCGGTAATCATTGGGTAGGATTCCCAGCAAGGCTGACACCATGAGGCCGAGAAGTCTAAAAATACCGCTTTGTCCTTGATCGAATCCAGATCGAAAACACTGCCATCCGTATTGTCCAATTTGAATGACAGGTGCTTGACGCAATCAGGGTCGACAAATTTTATCACTATCTCCTTCGTTTTGGCATACCATTCAAAACTCATTCCAAATGTATCAACAAGGAATTTTACGGGAAGGACGGTCGCGCCGTTGACTATCTTGGGCGTAACTTTCGGGTCTTTGTCAATTAGATACGTTTCCCCGTTTATCACAACTTCCGGGTTGTCTATTTGCATGACAACATCCGTCTCTTTGTCTGCAGAATTGATATGGATGACCTTGGTTGCACCTAAATAAGCGATAAGCAAACCAGCACCTCGGGCAATGTAGAACATTGGGCAGTACAGCTTGCCACCAATGATTGAAGGTGGAGTTCTCATGTCATCCTGTTTGACGCCACAGACTGACCACTGCTTTGAACCCACCGTGAACTTCATATACTTTTGACAATCGCCGCATTGCCTGTCCTTGTAAGGAGTTTTGTCTACAGGCTTCTCTTCCGGTTTTGGCTCTTCCGGATCCTCTTCCGGCTTGGTTTCGGTTGATTTTTTCTGCTTGACAGGATAGTCATCGACGATATGCTCATCATTCCAATATGTATTGAAATCATCGATGATGGACTGCGCTAACGCTGTGTCATTAATCAGCACATCGATTTCTTTGTTGGTCTCGAACGCCCTCTTCGACCAATTTGTCGATCCGAGGAAAACGATTGATTTATCGACAACAAGAACTTTTCTGTGCATCAACCCCGTTGTTGTGTCCCATTTTATTGTTGCTTTATTGCCATCACGTTTTTCAAGCCTGGCTTCTGGACAACCCGTGATTTGGTCTTTTGAGTTTTTGTTCTCTGGATTATTTGGGCCTGTGTTGTCGGTAATTATTTTTATTTCTACGTTATTATCCAGGGCTTTTTCAAGAGCCTGGGTTAATGGGTCATAGTTGGTGAAATTGAACATTTCAACATAGATCGATTCCTTGGCGTTTTCAATGAG
>CAYYJO010000006.1:0-39075 GCA_964472265.1 uncultured Caldisericales bacterium
GCCTTTTGTCTATAAGCTCAAGCAAGGTTGAATCGTAGAAGATTTTACCGCTCATCGACCGAACTGGTTGGGTAGGCTTTATGATTATGTCCACCCAGAATTCCTGCTTCGGGGCAGCGTAGACATATTCCGGTTGCATAATGATTTCTGTCGGTCCTGATTCCGGAGGAACAACCTTCACACCAAAAGACGCCTTGCCCTTGTGCGAAGAGGAGTCGCATGAAATCTCTATTTCATAGTTTCCAGGAATCGTTGACCTTGGAACAGAAACAATCACGTTCACCGTTTGGCCTGGAAGTGGGGTGATGACAGAAAAAGTGACTGTAAACGAAGAGTTTGTCTTGAAGGACAGATTCAGTTCATTCCTTGAAGACTGTATCCCAAAACTGAGTTTAACCTGATCCTTTTCGCCAGCGGGAATTGTCAGTGAAGGCGGATCAAAAGTCATCGGCATATTCATTTTCGGCTGGATCGGTTCGAGCCTCATGGCCGGATCGCCAAGCAGCATAAACGAGTAGACATTCTGCGCCCATTTGTCAGCCCATAGCTGCTTGGTGGAAAATGAGGCGTAGAAATCTTTCATGGTTCTTGCAAGTGACCAGCCAAGCGACTCGCCGTTGCAATAGTGTTTTGTCAAATTGTATGTTATCGTCTGGTTCCCGCCGTCTTCTGG
The DNA here is from genome assembly GCA_964472265.1 of uncultured Caldisericales bacterium. Lineage (GTDB taxonomy): Bacteria > Caldisericota > Caldisericia > JAAYUI01 > JAAYUI01 > JAGNLA01. Next base: position 674 of record CAYYJO010000006.1, read on the forward strand.
TTCTTTCCATGAAGGCATGAAATAATTCATTGCGGTTGCGCCAATAAAAGCGCTTGCCCCCTGCCTCATGAAAGCGGTTCCCAGCGATTCAGTTCCGCCGGAGATGTTGCCCGTTGAACAGGCAGTCGAGATAACCACTGATGTTCTGACGGTTTTGCCGATGATCTGGTCTGCCGAGAGCAGCTCAGGCATCTTTATTTCGTTTTTGTCCGGTATTCCGTTGTTGTTTTCGTCATTGTACCAGACCTTGCGGTTGACACGGTCAGTCTCTCCGTGGGCAAGGATGTTGAGCATGCCGAAATCCTGGTTGGTGATCATGTCGATTAGATTTTGAGAGTCCAGTGACCTGTCATGTTTTGGCAAAGGCTTGCTCGTTGGTCGTAAGCCATCTTCCTCATAGAGCGTTTTTCTTAAGAATTTTGCCCTCAAAAGAACATCATCCCAAATTTTCTCTATCATGTCGGAACCATCTGTGAAAGTGCTGTAAGGATCACCAAGCTCTTTGTCGTAAAGATACATTGAACCGGCCTGCACGATTGATCTTCTGTACGGCGAGGTGTCATAGCCAACGATTGCCTGACAAATCCTGTCGATGAGGACTGGCTCCGAAAATGGGATTCTCCCAACAGAAATAGTTGGATTGATAACAATTGAGTCGTTCTTCGGCTCACCCAACCTGCCATCGTTGTCCTTGTCCCAGTCAATACCCAGGCATTGATAATAAAAGTCTGAATAGAGCGGATGCGGATCGGTAGGTGAGTAATTGTCCTGGTTGTCTGCCGGGTAAAGCTTGGGCATGGGGATATCGGTGTCGTTGCCAACCAGCAGGCAGTAATCAAGCTCCATTTCCTTGTAGTTGTTGTTCAGGTAGTCCCAGATTTTTTTGTATGAAGGAGCATTTTTTGGCAAACCGGATTGACTTATGATGTCGGCTACCTTTACAACTTTGACAGATTCACCCTGGTTTTGTCGGTGCTTAACCAAATCTGATACGGCTGTATCGCAGTTTGGTGCGGCTATAACCAGCCAGGTCACCTTCTCCTGCCCTGCGGTTTTTCCGGGTAAAGCAGCAGCTGCAAGCATTATCGCTGCTACGATTGTAAGTAGTTGTCTTGACCGCATCCTTGACATTTTAATAAAAAATCCCCGCCAGCTCAAGGCCGACGGGGATTTTAAGTAACACATTAGTAAGACTTGCGCGTTATAAGAATTGACTTGTCTTCAGCCTTGAAAGTGACGGTTGCGCCAAAGTTCTCGGCGATGAAGCGAAGCGGTACGAAAGTCTTGCCGTTCTTGATTTCCGGCGGTGCATCGAGATTGACTGGCTCCTGATTGACGTAGGCTGTTTTGGAGCCTACACGCATGAGAATGAATACCATTCCCCTGCCATCATTGAGGGTTATCGAAACGCTCTTGTCCTCCGGCAGCCATTCAACCTTTGCCTTGAATGCCTCGGAGATTGCCCTGATCGGAACCATCGTTCTTCCACCTGAAATGTACGGTGGTTCTGTGAGTTCAGAAATCACGCCATCAACAATCATCGCCTTGTTTCCAACCAGCATCTGCATGTTGGTCTGGTGCCAGTTGACAACATCAATCTTTGTCTGTGCTGTGTTGCCGACCTTGTCGGTTGCAATGATTGTGACAGTGTTTTTGCCGATAATGACCGGCACTTCAGCTTCAAAGACATCGTTAACGACAGTTGCTTCAATCTGGTTGATCATCACCCTTGAACCGGGTTCAACTCTGCCAGTTACTCTTGCATCCACCTGGTCAACTAGTTCGGGAATTGCATCGATCATAATGACCGGTGGAACATTGTCCATCTCGATTGAAACTGTCTTCTCAGTCTTGTTTCCGGCGTCATCGGTTGAAACAACCTTGATCAGGTTCTTGCCAAGAACGAGCTTGACAAGGATTCTGAATCTTCCGCTTGGGTCAACCGGTGCAGTCTGCCCGCCAACCATAACATAAGCGTTTGGTTCGGTGGTACCAGTGACAATAACGGTTTCTTCCTTGGTCACGTCTGGCAGCCTGTCAATATCGAGCGCTGGCGGAATGTTGTCCTTGCCAACCCTGAAGGTTGTATAGCCTTCCTTGTAACCGGTTTTGACAACCGTCACGTCAACTGTGCCTTCTTCCGTAAAGTTGCATTGTACCTTTGCGTTGCCCTTGAAGTCGGTTGTTGCTGAAGTATCAAGGCCAGCGCCTTTGATTTTTACTACAGCTTCGGGGACCGGTTCGGAAGTGCCCATAATCTTGCAGCTCAGGTTTGCCGTTGACTGAACGCCAACCTGTGGCTGCTGATCCCAGTCGACAGTCACTTCAAGACCCTTGTAGACATCCATCCACATGAGTTTCTGGAATTCATAGTTGTACGGTGAGCCGTCGGTTCCATACGAGAACAGTTTGTTTTTGACAATCCATCTCACCTCGATGGTTTCGAGGCCGGTGCCGGTTGGCGTGAAATGGATCGTGGTCTCGGTGTCATTGTATGTGTCGTTGTAATCGAGTCTACCGTAGATTGCTGCTTCATGCTGGTTTCCAACCAATCCAACCTGACCATCTGAACGCATTGGAAGGTCTCTTGAGTCAGCCGGCGAGACAACAGCCACAACATGATTTGCAACGGCATACACCAAATCGTAGTTATTCGGGTTCAGATACTGCTTGCCAATCTCTTCCCTGGTTTCAGCCCAGAGGAACTTGATTGTTGGCGGTGCAATCTTTGCAAGGCTCTGTGGAACGGCATCGAAATCGAGGAAGTAGACGCCATCGCCTCTGTAACGGGTTGAGATTCTCTTTGCAGAGTTCTTGTCCAGCGGCGGTCTTCCTGCAATGTCATACTCGCCAAGATAGCTGTTGCCGATGAGTCCGCCCAGGAAGCAGGCGTCTTCTGCAAAGATGTAGAACGACGTCTGACCCTTCACATCGAGGTTGAGCGAGTCCCTATAGTCTATCCTCGGGTTTTCATCGAAGTTGGCAAACAGCCATCCGTCAAAGTACGGCGTGTTGTAGATTGATCCAAGACCCCATCCGCCATGGTCTGTCGGCGGGAGATCGAAGAACGGGTTTGTGTCAAAGGTTCCGTCGGTGTACATGTAGTTGATGGTGTTGTAGTAGGTGTAATAGGATGTCCACTTCTTGTTGGTCACATCATAGACAAACTGCGGGCTGAACTTGAACAGCTCCTTGTTCGTCCACTCAAGCTGGCCATTGTTGTTGAGGTCAAGTCCGATGTGGAGGTCATATCTTGCGCCGGTGTTGAGCAGATAATAGTTGGTTCCGCTGCCGTAAACGCTCTGTGTCCAGTTCTGTTCTGGTTTTGTCGACCATTCGTAGTTGGCTGGTCTGGTAATGAACGGTGTGAATCTTGCTGTCCTCTGCATTCCACTGCACAGGCTCACGCCCTGGGTTACGCCTTTGATGATGTTGCCATTGGCATCGTAGCAGGTTACTTTCACGTTATAGACCCTGTTGTCACCAGCGGTCATGATGAAATCAGGATCACCTGGAGAGTCAAAAACCTTTGCTTCGGGGTCATCGATGTTTCTGATTGTGTAGGTTACCTGCGGGAGTTTGACCGGAATCTTGATCGAACCAGCCACACGCCTGTCAGGCGTTACAACTCTGATGACCAGATCGCCGGCATCATTGGCTACGAACCCCTTGAAGGAGTAGATGCCGTTTGCTGCCTGCGAAAAGTCGATTTCGATTATGTCCTTGCCAAAAAGGATTCTGTTGCAGGTTTCTGTACCGTCGTCATTGTGAAGGTCGGTTCTTGTCCAGTAATACTGTGGGAGCTGGGCGTTGTAGCCGTAAAGCTGGACATTGTCCGGGTGTGGGTCGGTGAAGCAGTTGTTCCAGACAATCTTGCTGTCGATTCTCGTTCCATCGGAAGCCCTTGTCAGATCGACTGGATTTCCACTTGCATCTGTGACTCTCAGCTGGAGTGGCACTCCACCATCCATCAGCTCAGAGGCAACACCGGCAGTAAGCACAGCCGGAGTTGAGGTGACAACCAGTACGCTTGCTGCCATCGCTGGTTTCTGCGCAATCTTTGCCGGAATGATTCCCAGTGCCGAGAGCGCCATCAAAATTGCAACCATTGTCTTCAGTGTTCTCATGGACACATCCTCCATGTTTGAGTATTTGATAACAATACCCGAAGGTTTGTTCCAAAGTTCAAAAATACGCTTAACATAGAGATGGAAGGTGAAAGATGACAAACGAAGGAATGGAATTCATCAAGGTTTCATCGTACACAAAAGCCGGCGGGTCAGGCGCAATCGATGAAGGAAAGGCTCCTGACAGGGAAGTGCTTTCGAAAATCACCCTGCCGGAACACAAGCAAGACTCGGAACTTGCGAAACTCATTGCAAAACGCAGATCAAAAAGGCTTTTCGACGACAGAGCCATAACAATGCAAACTCTGTCATACCTGCTCTGGTCAGTGCAAGGTGTCACAGGCGAGAGAGGTGCCATGAAGATGAGGGCTGTTGCTTCAGCAGGAAACAGGCATTGCTTCAACACCTACATTGTTGCCAACAAGGTGGATGGTTTGAAACAGGGACTTTACCTCTACAACCCTGAAGCCAACTCACTTGGGCTTATAAGATCAGGCGATCTCTCGACAGAGATACTTGCTGCCAGCTTCAACCAGAAAATGACGGCTGATTGCTCAGTCTGTTTTATCTGGACTGCTGTTACACCAAGAATGACAAGCACTTACGGGCTTCGCGGCTACAGATACATGTTCCTCGATGCCGGTCATGTCGGTGGGCAGCTCCAGCTGGCCTGCGAGGATGTCGGGCTTGGATCATGCAACGTTGCAGCCTACATGGACGATCTGGTGACCGAGTTTCTTGGAATCACTTCCGAGCTGGAATTTCCCATATACATGGCTCCGGTCGGATGGCCGAAATAAGAAAAAGCCTCCCTTAAGGGAGGCTTTTTTGTTGGTTCTGGTGCCTAGTGAATCTTTGAAACGGCCATCTTTGTGATTTGCTTCAGGGTTTCCCTGACTCCGATGCCTTCCGTTGCGACAGCTTCAAAGTAGATGTACTTGTTTTCAGGATTGAGCGTGTCCTGGAGAACTTCAAGCGGAATTGCGTTTGGGAGGTCCCTCTTGTTGTACTGCAGAATTATTGGCACACGATCGAGATCCATTCCGTATTCCCTGAGGTTGTCGCACATGTCCTGGTAGTTGTCGATGTTCGCTTCTAGCTTATCTGGATCAGAATCAGCGACAAAAACAACCGCATCAACTGACTTCAGGATTGATTTTCTTGTAAGGCCGTATATTGCCTGACCCGGAACTGTGTATACGCCAAGTCTTAGCTGGAAGCCCCTGACTTCACCGAGGTCAAGAGGAAGGAAGTCAAAGAAAAGGGTTCTCTCTGTTGCTGTTGCAATTGACGTGAACTGACCCTTCACCTCTGCTGGGACAAGGTCATAAATGATCTGCAGGTTTGTCGTCTTTCCGGAAAGTGCCGGGCCGTAGTAGACAATCTTTACATTAATTTCTTTTGTTGCGAAGTTTACAAGCGCCATCTATCGAGCCCCCAAAACCTAGAGGATGTTGTCGAGGTTGATGTCTGTGTCGAAATCTTCCCCTCCGAATTCTGTTGGAACCTGCTGCGCCATTCTCTCCATTACCGGCTCGAGCGCCGATGAAATCTTCTTTGCCCAGAACCTGATGGCACCTATTGGTGCACGGTTGTCAAAGATCATGATCAGGAGGGCTTCGGGTGAGAGCAGTGAAATGTGGATGTTGTTCTCTGACCCCTGGTGAAAAGTGATTGTGAATTCGGATTCGCCAATCTGACGGGCAAGTTCGTTTGTTGCAGCGTAAACACCGGCTGAAAGTGCAGCGATTGCTGATGCTGACTGCCTTGTGGCAGGCCCGTGCTTGCTGATGAGCTGACCTGACTTGTCTACAAGGAAAATGTGTTTTGCTTGTGAATCTATGAGTGTTTTGGCGAGATATTCATCTATCTCCCTGAGTTCGTTCTCAGATATGACCAGGTTGGTGAGTCTGTCTGCCATGGTTTTACTCTCCTTCTTTTGCTGTCCTAATCATAACATTGATTCAATCGTTGTCAACTTGAACAGGCATGAAGAAAAGGTTTAACCTACCATTCACCGCAGTCAACGACCCAATAATGGATTTGTGTTGTATAGACTTATGAAAAAGGCAACGCGAAAAAAACCGAAAACATTAAACGGTTGTATCAAAAAGAAGTTGACTGGAAACAAAAGCAATGTACATTGAAAACATTGACAAGGAGGACGTGATGACAATTAAGAAATTTATGTCGATGTTCCTGGCGATCATAATGATGGCCTCGCTCACATTCGCACTTGCAGCTTGCGGTGATAACGGCGGAGAGCAGAAACCACCGGAAACCAATGGCGAACAGCAGCCACCAGCAGATAACGGTCAGCAGAAGCCACCGGAAGACAACGGAACAACAAACACAAACACCGGCGCAGAACAGCCGGAAGACGAACTTGTGGTTCCAGGCATGGAATCAAGCGTCAAGCTCAAAGTCGGCGACGAAGTTCCAGACCTTCCGTTCAAGATTCACCCGGTTTCAGCCGGCGCAGAATCATCACTTTGGAAGTACATGGAAGAAGAAGGCGCAGAAGCCCTCATTCTCGATTTCTGGGCAGTATGGTGCGAACCATGCAAGGCTGAGCTTCCATACCTCGAAGTAATGTACAGAAAGTACCATGACAAAGGCCTCAGAGTTCTTGGTACAACCATCGACCCCGATGACATGAACACCGAAGGCAAGATTCAGGAAATTCTCGAATACGACAAGAGGATGAACGAATCCTGGAAGAAGCTTGGCGAGTACGAAAAGGCAGAGGGCGACATCTATCTCTCATACCCGGTGCCAGTTGACGGAACACGCGAAATGTCAAAAGCTCTTGGCGTAACCTCGATTCCAAGAACAATCCTCATCACAAAAGACCACAAGATTTACTACCAGCACGTCGGCTTCGACGAAGGCAAGGTAAAAGATCTTGAAGAAAAGGTCAAAGAATACCTCAAGATTCAGGAATAAACCCACTTAACCGACTCTTCAAAACGCCCTCCCAAAAGAGGGCGTTTTTTGTTATAATCAATACAACATTTTGTAGCTCCAGGGACATGCCTTGAAATGGGGTCAGTTTCAAAGATTTGGCAAGGAGGATCAAATGAAGTTCAGAAAAATCCTGCTTTCAGCTCTTTCTGTCATATTAACGTTTTCGTTGTCATCAACGTTTATAGGCTGTGGGAAGAAACCAGTTGAAAAACCGGTTGTAAAAAAACAGGAAGAGAAAAGGCCTCCGCCACAGAAAGAGTTACCAGAAGAGATAGTTGTCCCCGACTCTTCCTTCGACAGGTCTCCACCTAGGGGCGGAGCAGTCATCCAGATTCCCAATTGCATGTTCGATAAAGACGGAAAACCATTGAACCCAGATGATTATCCCGACAACTTTGATGAGTTTTATCTGCAAACGGTTCCCGACCCGGAGTTCCTGCTTCACCCTGCATCAAAGGGCGAGAAATCGAGTATTGTCTATTTAATGCTTGGTGAAAAGGCTGATCTTCTGGTGATTGAATTCTGGAGCATTGAAAATGAGGAGTCAAAAAAAGAGCTGCCTTATCTCGAATCATTGAGCAGCGCATTCAGGGATTCGATAAAGGTTCTTGGCGTCTCGGTTGACCCAGGGGATGCCAGTACTGAGAAAAAATTGGATGCAGTTTTGAAAAACGACAAGAGCATGGAGCAGTCGTGGTCTGAGCTGGGCAAGTATGCAAAAATCGGCGATTCTTATCTCACGTTCCCGATTGCGGTAGACGGGGCTGAAATAGCAAGGCAATTTTCGATTACAACATACCCAACAACACTGGTCGTCACAAAAGACCTCAAGCTCTACCACAAGTTTGAGGGGTTTGACATCGACAAGATGAGTAAGCTGCATGGAAAAATCGTGAAATATCTAAAAAGGAACGGCTCGTTCGATTAAAACAACCTGAGAACCTTAAGCAAAATGTATTGTTAGGAAAGCAAATGAAAAACTACAAGGAGGACAGGATGAAAAGATTGAGAACCTTTACAGCGATAATGGCAATAGTGGTTTTGGCAACAACTGTCTCGTTTGCAGCCTGCGACCAGTCAGGCGGAGATGATACATTGGACATACCGGGGATGGATTCCAAAGTGAAACTTAAAGTCGGCGACGAGGTTCCAAACCTGCCATTCAAGATTCACCCTGTCTCTTCCGGTGATTCGTCATCAATCTGGAAGTATATGGAAGATGAGAAGTCTGAAGCGCTCATTCTCGACTTCTGGGCAGTGTGGTGCGAACCATGCAAGGCTGAGCTTCCTTACCTCGAAGTGATGTACAGGAAGTACAAGGACAAAGGGCTAAGGGTGCTCGGAACAACCATCGACCCGGACGACATGAACACTGAAGGCAAGATTCAGGAAATTCTCGAATACGACAAGAGGATGAACGAATCCTGGAAGAAGCTTGGCGAGTACGAAAAATCTTCCGAAGACACATATCTTTCGTTTCCGGTTCCTGTCGACGGTTCAAGAGAGATGTCGAAGGCTCTTGGCGTAACCTCGATTCCAAGAACAATCCTCATCACAAAGGACCACAAGATTTACTACCAGCATGTGGGTTTTGATGAAGGCAAAGTGAAAGACCTTGAAGAAAAGGTCAAAGAATACCTCAAGATTGTCGAATAGGTAAAAACCCTCCCAAAACGCCCTCACACTCGGGGGCGTTTTTTGCTATACTGGATTTTATGCAACGCGGTAACAAAGACCGGATGAAGCTCAGGATAGTCGGCGGAACCCACAAGGGGAGACAAGTTATGCTCCCACAGGGATTTCCAGGCAGACCCACCCGTGACATGGTGAAAGAAGCTCTGTTCGACATCATCCAGGACATAATCCCAAAATCCAGGTTTCTGGACCTTTTCGCCGGCTCAGGGACAATAGGCATGGAAGCGGTGTCAAGAGGCGCAACTCACGCCTGGTGCGTGGACAAGCATCCGATGGCGATAAAAATCATTGCCCAGACCCTCAAGGTTTTCTACCTCGATGACAAGGTTACGCTTGAGCGAATGGATGCCCAGAGGTTCATGCGTGAGGCGATGATGAAAAAGCTCCAGTTCGACATCATTTTTTGTGACCCACCCTACGAAATGAAACCTGATGAGCTTGCCCTGATTCTGGAATCCATTGACTCGGTTCTTGCACCCGATGGCATCTTGATAATTGAAATGGCTCTGGAAGTAGATTACCCAACGGAATACGCAGGACTGACAAAATTCAAGGAGAAGAAATATGGCGGAACAAAACTTAATTTCTGGTCACGCCCTGTACCCGGGAACATTTGATCCACCGACCAACGGCCACATCTCCATCATCAAGAGGGCGAGCAGGCTTTTTGACAAAATCACAATCGGTGTTTCTAAAATCACGTCAAAAAACCCAACGCTTTCAAACGAACAAAGACTTTCTCTCCTGAGGGACATCTTCAAAAGCTTCCCAAACGTCGAAATTATGGAGTTCACAGGCCTGCTTGTCGACTTTGCAAGGAAGATAGATGCAAAAGTCATCATCAGGGGCCTCCGCGACATCTCTGACTTCGACTTCGAGCGGAGGATGGCAGTCACTAACAAACACTGTTTTTCTGAGCTGGAAACGATATTCCTTATCTCTGATCCAGAAACAAGCTTCATCTCTTCAACGCTGGTCAAACAGATCGCTGCCGAGGGCGGGGACATTTCAGACTTTGTCCCTGAGCAGGTTGCAAAGGCATTAAGGGAGGCAAAATGAGCATCATGGGTGATCTTGAAGAGTTGAGGCAGATTTTCCAAAACGCCCGCAAAGCCGCATTTACACAGATGATCATGGTTCCTGAAGACAGGGTGAAGGAGCTGATGGACAGGATTGTCAGAGATTTCCCCATCGAGTTCGAGCAGGCTTCAGAAATCATAGGTAAGAGCAAAACCATCATCGACCTTGCCCAGCAGAAGGCAAACACCCTCAGCCCCAACCAGGTTGAAAATGCTAAAAAGGAAGCAGAATCCATAATCAGACTCGCCAACGACGAGTCAGAAAAGATGAAAGCCCAAACCTTGTCCTTTATTCAAAAAATAATCGCAGATTCCTTGATTTCTATCAGAAAAGCCGATTCAATACTGCAAGAATCCCTTGAGGGGGTGAAAAATGCCAATATATGAGTTCAAATGCGGGAAGTGCAACACTGAATTCAGCGTGTTGATGGGTTATTCCGATCCTGTTCCGCCATGCCCGAACTGCGGAAATCCTCAGGTAGTAAAGAAAATGTCAATGTTTGCTTCGGTATCATCAAATCCAGCATCAACCAAATCCATAGGCGGCGGATGCTCAACTTGTAACGGAGGTTCATGTAGCACATGCGGAAACTGATTGACAAAAAGTATAGACTCGATTTTCCACTTCTTTGCAAGGAGAATCCACCGATCTTCTTCGACAACGCCTGTATGACCCTCAAACCGCGCCAAGTGATTGACGCGGTTTGTTCATATTACAGCGACTATCCGGTCTGCGAGGGCAGATCGGCACACGCAATGGCTCTCAGGCTCGATTCCGAAATGGCCAACGCCAGGCGTGCAATGAAAGACTTCATCGGCGCACAGTCGATGAACGAAATCTGCTTCACCAAAAATACCACCGAAGCCATAAACACAATTGCCAATGGGTTCGACTGGAAGCCAGGCGATGTCATCTGCGTCTCGGATAAGGAACACAACAGCAACTTCCTCCCCTGGTTCAGGCTTCAGGAAACAAGGGGAGTCAAACTCAGAGTGGTTCCATCTGGCGATGACAACAAGATGTCGCTTGACAACTGGAAGCAGGCCATCGAGGAATCAAAACCAAGGATGATCAGTTTCTATCTGACTTCCAACCTTGACGGCGAAACCAGCCCGGCACAGGAGCTTGCCCACCTTGCCAAATCTCACGGATCAATGGTTTGTCTCGATGCAGCCCAGGGCGGAGCGCATATTCCACTCAATGTAGCCGAACTTGGCATCGATTTCCTCGGCATGTCCATCCACAAGATGTGCGGTCCCACAGCAATGGGCGTGTTATGGGGAAGACTAGAAGAGCTTAGAAAGCTGAATCAACTTGCCACCGGTGGCGGCACTGTCACGTCAGTCACCTACGAAGAGGCAAGATTCCTTGACCCACCAAGAAGATTTGAGGCCGGACTCCAAAACTACGCAGGCGTTGCCGGTGTAAGACCTGCCGTCGAGTACATCGAGTCAATCGGCAGACTAAACATTCACGAACACGAAATCGCACTCAACGAACACCTTCAGGAACTGATCGTGAAAATTCCAGGCGTTAACATAATCGGGCCAAAGAAAGCTGAAGATCGGGGCGGGATAACGAGCATCACCGTTGATGGGTTCAATGTCCATGACCTTGCGCTCCTGTTTGATGACATGGCTGGAGTCATGATGAGAGCAGGATTCCACTGCGTCCATGGCTGGTTCAATTCCAGAAAAATAGATGGAACCCTCAGGGTTTCAACGTATTTATACAACACAATCGAAGAGATGGAGATTTTTGCACACACTCTTGAGGAGATAGTCAAGGAGGGCTGATGAAGCCGAGAATCACTTTGTTCATTGCAGCCGTAATGCTGCTCACAAGCTTTGCCATGCCGGTTGCCAGGGCCACCGACATCAGCTACTGGGGACTCGTCAGCCAGGTGACTTCGGAAAATCCTATGTCACTCCTCAAAAAATTCACATCGCCAGAGTTTTTCGGCAGACAGACCGGATTTGAAGGCGAGAAGATCACAACTGACTTCATCGCTGATTATTTCAAAAATATTGGTTTAACCCCAGCAGGCGACAACGGCACATTCTTCCAGCAGGTTCTAATGAAAATTGTCTGTCCGGTAGCACCAATCGATTTCCGTCAGCTTGACTCCAACAACGACTCCATCAGGCAGTTTGTTTTCAAAAAGGACTACAACATCCTGATTGCAACCGGTTCAGGCAATGTTTCTGGTGACTCAGTCTTCTGTGGCTACGGCCTCTCCGCAAAAGAAAAACTTGATTATGACGACTACGCCGGCATTGATGTGAAAGGCAAGATAGCCATCATGTTCAGGGGCGGACCAAGTTTCTTCACTGCCGCAGCCCAGTCCGACCCATCGCTTCAGAACAAGCTGAATTTCCAGACAAAGGTTGCCAACGCCCAGGTTCACGGCGCAACCGCAGTTCTGCTGATTGAAAACCCGTTCTACCCGAAAGAGCGCAGGAATTCAGTCAACATGAGGACAATCTCAGCCATTGACTCCCCTCTTCCAGCACTATACCTCACAGTAGACACAGGCGATATTGTGCTCTCCGAAACAGGAAAAACATCGATTGAGATAGCGACCAACATCGAGTCACAGAAAAAACCTTACTCTTTCCCACTCTCAAAGTCACGCTATCAGGTACAGGTTTCAATCGTTATCAAAGAGAACTATAAATCTCCAAACGTCGTTGGCTATATTCCATCCTCAGATCCGTTCGGCGCAAACGAAACACTTCTCATTGGCGCCCACTGGGATCACATCGGCGTTGACCCTACAGGCACGCTCTACCCAGGCGCAAACGACAATGGGTCGGGACTGGTTTCAATGATGGAAGTGGCAAGGGTTTTCGCCACCAACAAAGCCAGGCTCAGAATGAACTTGGCTTTTGCTGCCTTCACAGGCGAAGAGATTGGTTTGCTCGGTTCAGCCTACATGGCCGAAAACTGCCCGTTCCCAACCGATGGCCTTTCAGTAATGAACATGGATATGGTTGGCGGTCGCCCCAACACAATCATTTGCTCAACTGATCCATACTTTGAAAGCTTCAACACAAAAATAGCCCAATCTGGCACAAAAGTCGGCGCCAACATGCAAATTGTTGGCCCAAGCCAGGGAGGCTCCGATCACTACTCGTTCTATGTAAAAGGCATCACGTCCGTTTTCATCCTCGCAAGCGACGACATGCCAGGCTACCACACGCCGGAAGACACATACGACAAGGTTCATCCTGACGGCATCCTCAACGTTTGCAAAATGGCAACGATGACTGCATGCACAATGACCGATCCGTTCTATCTCTCACTCGACAATCCAGGCCCTGTCACAACCGGTTCTCCAGAATACGAGATTACCGGCTACTCAGGCAAAGGTGCCCACATCAATGTTGGTGGAAGAAACACAATCGCATCCGAAACCGGCAGATTCACCCTTTCAATCCCTGTGGTCAAAGGTTCGCAGACAGTGAAAGTTGTGGCAATCAAGCCGGGTTCCGCCTACAAACTCGAAAAGGAACTCACGGTCACTTTCGAACTCAGATCAAAAGCCGTCAGCTCGATCAGCCAGATCAACTTTGGCCATGTCTCTTCCGATTCGGCCAAGGAAGTGAAATTCGACATCCTCAACAAGGGCGAAGGCCCGCTCTCTGGCACGATAAAGGCTTGCGGGGACTGGATGGAAATCACTCCTGACAAGTTCAATGCAAACGAAACCACGATCACTGCAAAGGTAAAGGTAGACAAACTCACCGACCCGGGTTTCCACATCTGCATGCTGGAAGTCGAAACCAACAACGGAAGACTCTATATTCCAGTCACAGCAATAACAGGTGACCCACTGGTGATCGTTGACATGGAAGCCAGCAACAAGAAAGCCACGATTGCAGGCTCGGAAATACCGATTGACAACCCGATGATCACCGTGGACAACAACGTTCTTGTCCCACTTTCAGTCATCTCGATGGCATTCGGTGCAACCAGCACCCTTCAGGAAGACCACGCAACAATTGCTCTCGGTTCCAGGAAAACAACCGTCTGGCCTGACACAAACATTGCCCTGATCGGCAATGAACCGATGAAGCTTGCCTCAAACATTTATGGCATTGGATCAGACTTCATGCTTCCGCTTGCCCTTGTTGAAAAACTGGGGATCAAAGCCACCTTTGACGAAGAAACCGGAAAGTGCAGGCTCACATTTGACTCAACCCCGTTCAACATCACCTGGAAGCCAAAAGACCTTGCGTTTGAATTCAACCCGCAGACACCGAATATGGAGCAGGTCAAACTGGTTATCGGTGCAAACAGGCCAACACAGGCAAAGATATCATCAGACTCTGACTGGATGGTGATCTATCCACCGTTCGCCGACATTGGCGCTTTTGCAAGCGAATTTAAAATCAATTTCGTCACTTCGAGGTTTATCAAGAAACAAGAATACAAAGGCAACATCAATGTTTCAACCGATCTCGGAACCTACTCGGTACCGATCACCGTCAACTCCAACACGGCCGAGAGAGTGGTTCAGGTTCAGATCGGATCAAACGTTGCAAAAATCGACGGCAAGGCAACAGCCCTCACATCACCACCATTTATTGATGGTGGTACAACGATGGTTCCATACAGATTCCTCGGCGAAGCTTTCGGAGCAGAGGTTGAATGGGTGGCTGAGTCTAAAACCGTCAGAACAACGATGGGCAGGACAACCATCGAACTGGTGATCAACTCAAAGACTGCCAAAATCAACGGAATCCCAACAACACTAACTAAAGCACCCACAATCGTCGGCGGGAAAACATTCGTCCCGTTCAGGTTCATCGGCGAGGCTTTCAAGGCAAATGTCGACTGGGATCAGACTTCAAAAACAGTCACCGTAACGATGGACATGCTCGCTGGCAACCCGAAGGTTTCTGCAAAACCAAAAGAGCTTGAAACCATCTGGGCTGACGCTTCAGCAGACAAAAACCCGCCCATCCAGACAGTCGATGTGAAGAACGATGGCCAGGGAACTTTGCAGATTCTTGAAACAAATGTCTTTGGAAGCAACCTCAAGGCTGAAGTTCAAAAGGACAAGGTAACCGTTACACCAATCTTTAATCCAAAGGGCGCTGAAGAAACGGCGACTCTTCTGATAAAAACCAATGCCGGAACCGACTCAGTCAGGGTGAATCTCGGCATCTATCCAACAGACACAAGCATCCTCAGGTCAAACAGCGACGGAAGCTGGTACATAAACGGCAACAGGCAGCCAGAACCATACAAGAGGCTTCAGGATCTTGTCTCTGTACCTGCAGCCAGAGTCGCTGGCGCTGCCGGTGGATCAAGCCTGTACGATGACACCTTTGGCATGCTTACGGTCACAGCATCCGGCCACACCCTCAACCTCAACACCATCTCTGGCGATTTCACAATCGATGGGGCAAAAGTGGCATGGAAGTTCAAATTCTTCCCCAGCGAAACCGACATCTCACTGCCGCTGGCCGTCTACGCCCTCGCCTTTAACTGGAAGATTGCAGAGACTCCTGATGGAACCGTTCGCATGACCATTCCAAGGGACAAACCGCCATTCCTGGTTGCTGACAAAAAAAGCCTGGATTTAATCTGGGATCAGACACCAAGAAGAATGTCGTCTTTTGCCTCACCCACTTACCCACTCAAACAAGCTGGTACATACGATTTCGACAAGGTTCCAGGCAAATACAGGCTCTTCCTGTTCTTTGCCAACAACAGGGAGTCAGAAAACGTAATACCATACATCGAAAGCCTTCAAAGACGCTATTCGGGCAGCGGTCTTTCATGCGCCCTTGTCTCATCGTCGATCACAAACGATTACGCAATCGAAGCCTTCTTCGCAGGAAACAACCGCATCCTTGACGGTCTTTCCAACCTCTCTATCGCCGGTCTCACACTTCCAATTGTTTTCGATCCTGACGGAATCGTGTGCGATGAGTTTGCAGGCGAGGCGGTGCCAAGACTCTACATCGTTGATGAGGCAGGAAACCTTTTATTTGATCTGCCGGAACTCGACAGCTCCCAGATTCCGTACCTTGAGCAGGCCGTGGCTTCAATCGTCGCCGGTTCAGCATCGCTTCCAACTGACATTCAGTCAATATCGGTCAAAAACACAGGCGGGGCAGCCGGCCAAGGATCAATCACGCCAGCAAGCCCTGAGATTACTGTGTTAAATCCAAAGTTTAAAGCCTGCCCTGCAACCGTTGCTGTGAGCTTCCAAACAAGCGCACTCTCAAACGAAGAAAATCTACCGGCATTCAAAAATGCAAACCTGACGCTTCTTGGAAACAGCAACCAGGCAATAATTCAGGCCAGGATGTGGAAACTGCCAAAATTCTCCGTGTTTACGTCATTCTCTGAAGGTTCGGACATGATGAGGTTTGGCAAAATCTGGAGAAAAGTTCCGCAAGCCTGCAAAGCCGGTGAAAATCCTGTTTGTGCCATCAGTGAAATCGTCAATGAGATTGGCGGTCAAATTCAGCCATCATTTGATGGGAAATATCTCATCGTCGCCGGAGAGAAAGAAGTCCTTGTTACACCCGGACAGTCAAAGGTTTTCGTTGGCGCAACAGCCTTTGATCTCGGAGAACCAATCACGATTGACAAAGGAACCCTCTTTGGCCCGGCAAAACTTGTTACAGACCTCATCGGCGGAAAGATGTACAGGTTTGATGACACAATCTGCCTCATCGCTCCAAGCCTGAAAGCAATGGCAACAGGCCCGATCCTCGCTCTGGACACGAGTCCGATGATGTTCAACAACTACATTCAACCGGTCGGTGGCTACCCACCAGCTCCTGATTTTGAACTGACCAACTACCCGATGTCTGCCAACAAAAAAACAAGCCTCAGCGATATCCTTGCACGCAAGGAAACGAAGGTTCTCGTAATCGATTTCTGGGCAACATGGTGCCCTCCATGCAAATCAGGCATGCCATACATGGAAAAGATGTACA
Organism: uncultured Caldisericales bacterium; assembly: GCA_964472265.1. GTDB lineage: Bacteria > Caldisericota > Caldisericia > JAAYUI01 > JAAYUI01 > JAGNLA01. The sequence goes on from CAYYJO010000006.1 coordinate 17,505, forward strand.
GGGATTATAAGGACAAAGGGCTAGCCTTCTACGGAATCATAAGCGATGCCAATCCAGTTGATGATGATTATGTCGCCTCGGTACTGGAAGATGATGCCAGAATAAGGGGTGGCCTCAAAAAACTCGGGCTGGACGCAATCACATACCCAATGATGTACGACAACCTCAAAGGCACGAGGGCTTTCGATCTTTACAAAGGCTCATCCATCCCAAGGGTCGTTGTGATAACAAAGGATAAGAAGTGGGCTTTCACAAAGGTCGGCTTCTGGGAAATAGGCCATCGCAATCTCGAGTTCACCGTCAGGAGGCTGCTTGGCATTGAGGAAACTTCAAAGATTCCATCAATCCAGATCAAGAATGCAGGCGTAGGCGAACTCAACGGCAAAGTGACTGTCAGTCTGCCGTACGTCAAACCAGTAACTGACACCTTCAAAACCCTTGGCCAGACGAAGATAGATTTCGTATACTCTGGAGTAGTGCCACCAAACACGCCGGAAGCCGGAACAGTCACCATCTCTTCAAATGCTGGTAACCTCACAATCCCAATACAGTACAACCCAATGACTGATTACATGCCGATAGAATTCAACATTAGCACTGAAACAGGTGAAACAACCTACAATGGCAGACAAACCAACATCAACACTCCGTCAATTTACAGGGAAGGCAAGAACTTCATTGCTGTTGATGTCGTCATGTCAATGCTTGGCGGAACAACAAAGATTTTCCCTGACAGAAAAAGGGCAAAGTCCGTTTTTGAAAACTGGGACATCAACTACATCAACGGGAGCCAGGATATTTCACTTGGCCCGTTGGTGCTCAAAACCGACAAACCGGTGATTATTGAAAATGGCCATGTTTTTGTAGATGGTGACAGCATGCAATATATAATGGACATGGAATTTGAAATGAAAGATTCTAACACAACGATTGTGTTGAGGCGAGGAAATGAATAAAGTACCGGAAGAAGCAGAATTTGTAATGGACATCCTCATGGGTCGAGGCAAGATGAGCACAACCGAGATCGAGGAAGAAATAAAAAAACAGGGCATCAACTGCAAGGATGCTGCAGCAAGCTTCCTTCCATCCCTACGCTCCCAGGGGTTCATAAAATCGGAGTTCAAAAACAGAACCTGGTACTGGTGGGTGGATGAATCAGCTAGCTGATAAAGTAAGGCATCTACCACACAAGCCAGGCGTTTATAAATTCTTCAACTCTGAGGGAAGGGTCATCTACGTTGGCAAGGCGAAATCCCTTGTCGACAGGGTTTCATCATATCTTCTGACCGACCAGCTTGAACCGAAGGTCAAGGCCATGATGAGCCACGCGGTGGACATGGATTTCATCGTCACTGAGTCTGCACACGAAGCTTTAATCCTCGAAAATGTTCTGATCAAAGAGTTAATGCCTCATTACAACATCCTCCTGAAGGACGACAAGGAGTACAGCTTCCTGGCCATTACAAAGGAGCCGTTTCCAAAACTTCAAAAAATCAGGCGAATCCTCGATGGAAACGCACACTATTTCGGTCCATACACAAAAGGTGGCTCCGTTACCGTAAACATGAAAACCATCAGGCAGTTTTTCCCAATAAGGACATGCACAATGAAACTGCCTGAAGAAAAATCACGACCGTGCCTTGATTATCACATAGGCATCTGCCCTGCTCCATGTGCTGGATGCGTGACCCAGGAAGAATACAATGCAACGGTTTCGGACTTGCTCCTGCTTCTCTCAGGCAAATACAAGAAACTTGAAGATGCACTGACGAAAAAAATGCAAGATGCCTCATCTCAGCTCAGGTTTGAAGAAGCTGCAAGGTATCGGGAATGCATCAAACACCTCTCGGCAATCGTTTCAAAACAGCGTGTGGTCTCTCCTCAACCGGTTGACAGAGACATTTTCGCAGTTCATTCAGATAAAGGCGAGGCTTGCGTTGAATTCCTCAAGGTCAGGGGCGGTAGGCTCATCCTCGACATGCACATGTTTGCCGGATCGGATGAACTCAGCTCCTCGGCGGAATTCCTTGGCGCTGTAATGCAAAATGTTTACGGATCGCATCAGGACGTCGACCTTCCAGGTGAAATCATCGTTTCGGTAAAACCGACAAACGAGAAGGAGCTAACCGAATTCATCAACGAAGGCAGGCAGCTTAAGGAACCTATCAAGATCATCCAGCCCAAACGGGGTGACAAGGTTGAATTGATAAACATGGCTTTGACAAACGCAAAGCATCACCTTGCCGAATTCCTCAGGCGACAGCAACTCGCACTCGGACAAAACGCTGGCATCCAGTTGCAGGAGTTTCTGGATCTCAAAAAGATTCCTCTGGTCATTGAGGGCTATGACATAGCAAACATTCAGGGCAAGGCAGCCGTTGGTGCACAAGTGGTTTTCAAGGATGGCAAGCCTTTCAAAAAGTATTACAGGATATACAAAATAAAAACGAAAGACACGCCCGATGACTACGCCATGATGCGTGAGACTCTCGAAAGAAGGCGGTCGCACTGGGACGATGAGGAGTTTGGTTTAAAACCGGACATGCTGTTAATTGACGGTGGCATTGGTCAACTCAACGTCGCATTGGATGTTTTCAAAGGAATCGACGTGGAAATCGCAGGCCTGGCAAAGGAAGAGGAGCTGGTCATCAGAGAGGGTCAGGAGCCAATCAGACTCTCAAAGGATTCCCTTGCACTCAGACTTCTGATGCAAGTGAGGGACGAGGCACACCGTTTTGGTGGAAAACATTTCAGGATTCAGCATCGAAAACAATCCGGGCTTGATATGAAGAAATGAGGGGATATACTTGCCGATGATGAAAAAAATGGTATTCATCCTTGTCGCTGTCGGCATCGTGCTTTCTGCCGGGTGCGACTACATTAACGAAACGATGGTTGAAGCCCCAAGGCTAGTGAACATGAGCCTTGATGCAGCCAAGGTTATTACCGAGGAACGAGGACTTGAACTCGTTGTTGTAGAAAAAATTGCCTCAGACATCGTGGCAAAAAATTCGATCATATCCCAGGAGCCATCACCAAACACCCTTATAAAAATGTCCCGTGAAGTATTTGTCACGGTCTCAAAGGGCAGAAAAAATGTCGTTTTGAAAAACTACTCTGGAATGAGGTTTGGTGAAGTCCAGAAACATATTCTTGAAAACGGACTGTCAATAGGCGGCATCGATGAAATATACAGCAAATCAACCGATGCAGGCATAGTCATCGATCAATTCCCTGCACCAGGATCAACCGTTGACCAGAACACCCCTATCATGCTAACGGTATCGCTCGGATACATGATTAAGATTCCGGACGTGATAGGCATGAATTATGAGGAAGCCGTTTCAAAGATAATCGAGGAAGGATTTGACGCCAAGAATATCGTTACAAAGAAAACATCCGCCAGATACGTTCCATTTAACGGCGTGGTCAGGCAGGATCCCGAACCTGGCATGATGCTTGATCCATCAAGCCCGATCTTTATCTTCTACAACGCCCCATGACAAAACTTTCACCTTCAATACTTGCAGCCAACATTCTCAATCTTGGCAAAGAACTAGAATCTGTTTGCCAGCATTCCGATGTTGTCCACCTTGACATTATGGATGGTCACTTTGTGCCTAACCTCGCCCTAGGAATGGATTTATGTGCAACGGTGATAAAAACCAGCACCATCCCTTGTTATTCACACCTGATGGTCACCAATCCGCACGACTATCTGGACAGGCTTGCGAACCTTGGCTCAAAATCGATTGTTTGGCATGTAGAAGTCAATGTCGACCACAAGGGTATGCTGGAGTATGTGAAGTCAAAAGGCCTGCTTGCCGGGCTTGCAATTTCACCACAGACACCACCCTCAACTCTTCTGCCCTATGCAAAATCAATCGACATTCTAACGGTCATGTCGGTATTCCCGGGTAAGTACGGTCAGAGCTTCATCCCTGAGACGCTTGAGAAAATCAGGGAGATCAGAAAGCTTGGCACATTCCTCCTTGAGGTTGATGGAGGAATTAACGCAGTAAACGCAAAGGATGTCGTCTCTGCAGGAGCAAACATCCTTGTTTCAGGAGCCAGTTTCTTCAAGGCCGAGGACAGAAAAGCTTTTAGCCAGTCTGTCAGAAATCTTTAGGAGGTCAAAATTTGAAAAAAACAATCATCGCAATCGTTGCCATCATCCTGCTTGCTTCTTGTGGAGGCGGTAGTGGAACATCAACACTAAAAGGAACAATCAGGGAGAGCTCGAAAAAAAACCCGATTGAATCAGCAACAGTTAGAATCGGTGATTCAGAGACCAAAACCGACAGGAACGGTGAGTTCAAGCTTGAGAACATCACGTCAGGAAAGGTCTCAATCCTCATCAGCGCCGACGGATACAAGCCCTTCGAGTTTGGCGGATACGAGATCAAGGAAGGCGACAACACAATCGAGGAAATCCTTCTTGAAAAAGACAACAAAGTTGTGAAAGACCCCGACTCTGGAAAAATCATTGAAGCACCGCCACTTCCAGGAACACCTCTCAAGGAAAAACCTGTCTTCAAGAAGTTTGATAAATTCAACAATTGCGCTGTCACAATCAGCACTGGCACGATAAACAACGGTGGCTCCAACAACAGAACATTCAAGTACTACAACGGAATCACAAAAATGGAAAATCCGATGCAGATGCAGGGGCTTATAAGGGATCCAAACATCCCGTCTCCTGATGTTTACATAACCAAGGACAAGATGATTATCAATGCCGGAAAACTTGGATGGATATCCAATCCGCTCCCAAAGCCTGATCCAAACAACAAATACGCCGGTGAGTTTGACAGCGTTGTAAAATTCGACATCGACCTGATTGCAAAAATGCTTGCAGACAAGAAATCAAGTCTAAACTACATTGGAACAACCAAAGGCGAGTATGGCGAAATGAAGCGCTACTACCTGGTTGGTGAGGACGACAACACAAACCTTGTTGATGGCGAAATCCTCGTCCCGACAAGCGGAGAGTTCAAAGATTACGTTATGAAATTCACAGGCAGGCTGCTTGTTGGTGGAGCAGGCGACAAAACCGATCTTACGATCACCCAGGTTGGAAAAGTTTCACCAATAGAACTTCCAAAAAACATCAAAGAGGCTCCGGCACCCGAAATAACCCCAGCCACATCGCCTAAACCAATACCCCCAAAACAACCGTAATAACCACCATTCAAGGCCTCCCTGAAGGGAGGCCTTTTTAGGAGCTGCATGCAGACAGTAATCGAAACAAAGCAGTTGACGAAACAATTCAAGGATTTGACGGCCGTCGACCACATCGGTTTCACCATCGGAAAAAGCGAAATCTTTGGCCTGCTCGGACCAAATGGCGCTGGAAAAACAACCACGATCAAGATGCTCATTACCCTCCTCAAGCCAACGTCTGGTACGGCGATGGTTGGCGGTTTTGACATCATGAAGAATCCGATCCAGGTCAGAAGAACCATCGGATACGTGCCGCAGATGATTTCAACTGAACCAAACCTCACCGGTTACGAAAACATGAGTATCTTCGCAAAACTCTACGATGTTGATCCGAAGACCAGAAAGCAGAGGGTTGAGGAATCGCTTGCAAGAATGGGACTGACCGAATCCAGAAACAAACTCGTTAGCAACTACTCAGGCGGAATGGTCAGAAAACTTGAAATTGCCCAGTCGCTTCTGAACAAGCCATCAATTCTCTTCCTTGACGAACCATCTGTTGGTCTTGACCCTATTGCCCGAATGCACATCTGGGAGCACATCCAGACCCTCAAGGCTGAATACGGCGCCACCATCCTACTCACAACGCACTACATGGAAGAGGCGGACAAGCTCTGCGACAGGGTTGCCATAATGAGCAGGGGCAAGATCTCAATCATAGGCACTCCTGCTGAACTTAAAGGCAAGCTTGACATCGAAAATGCCACTCTCGACGACGTGTTTGTTCACTTCACGGGATCAGAGCTCGACGAGTCGTCCGGTTTCAGGGATATCAAGAGAACACGCAGAACGGCAAAGAGGTTGGGATGAACGCTGTAGCTAACTTTATCAACAAATCATTTGTCATCGCAGAGGTGGAAGTGCTCAAGCTCCGCCATGATTATTCAGAACTGATCACTAGAGCGGTTCAGCCACTGCTGTGGATGCTTGTTTTCGGTCAGGTGCTTGGCAGAACAAGAGCCATCAACACCGGTTCGATACCCTACAAAGATTACATAGCTCCAGGAATTCTCTCTCAGAGTGTGCTTTTTGTGGCCATCTTCTACGGGATTACGGTCATTTGGGAAAGAGATCTCGGTATTACCCAAAAATACCTGGTTTCACCAGCTCCCCGCGAAGCCCTTGTATTCGGAAAAGCAATTTCTGCCAGTATCAGAGGGCTATCACAAGCGGTTGTGATATTCGTCATCTCCATCATTCTTGGCGTTCAAGTCAGCTATAACCCGCTTCACCTTCTCGGCATCCTGTTCTCGGTTGCGCTCGGATCAGCTCTGTTTTCAACGCTCTCACTGATCATCGCCTGCCTTGCAAAAACCCGTGAAAGGCTCATGGGAATCGGTCAGCTCATCACCATGCCGCTGTTCTTCACCAGCAATGCAATCTATCCGATTGCGCTGATGCCCTCGGTCATCAGATGGTTTGCATACATTAACCCGCTCACATACATGACTGAATCGGTCAGGTGCCTGATGCTTGCAGGAAACATGAACATCCATACCGTTCTCGTTGATTATGCCGTTTTAATCGGAGTCCTCACGCTCTTCATCATCATCGGTGGCAGACTTTACAGCACTGTTGTGAATTGATGCCGACACACCCACTCATGCTAGAAAAATAGGTATAAAATACAAAACCCCCGGCAAAACCGGGGGTTTCTTTTTTGGTTTGAACGTTATTTAAGCTATGCCACCTTTACCTTGCCGGCTTTGAGGCACTTTGCGCAGACTTTCATCCTAACAACTGATGAACCCTTGAGTGCTCTCACGACATGGAGGTTTGGCAGCCAGCGCCTTTTGGACCTGATGTGTGAGTGGCTGATCGTGTGGCCAACCACCGGACCTTTTCCGCAAACTTCACATACCTTGGACATCTATAAACCTCCTTGATAACGGTTGACAACTATACCAACAGTTTAAACCCCTTCAATTATGAAAAAGGAAAATGAATCTTTTCTTGACAGTGCGGGTTGGTTTCCTAAACTTGTAATTTTGTCAGGAGGACTAATGGATACAGTATTTCCGAAGGTTGACCCCAGCAAGCGAAACTGGTACCTGGTCGATGCAGAAGGCAAGACACTCGGCCGACTTGCAGTCATGGTTTCCAGGCTTCTTTCCGGCAAGGACAAGCCGACATGGAGCCCGCATTATGACTGTGGAGATAACGTGATTGTCGTCAACGCAGAAAAGATCGTTGTTACCGGCTACAAGGAAACGGACAAGGTTTACCGCCACTACACAGGTTACAACGGTGGACTCAGAGCCGAAACCTTCCAGAAGCTTCGCGCAAGGTTGCCAGAACGCGTAATTGAGAAAGCAATCAAGGGCATGCTCCCACACACAAAGCTTGGCAGGGAACTCTTCCGCAAGCTTCATGTCTACAAGGGATCGACCCACCCGCACTCAGCTCAGAAGCCATCGAAGCTTGAGCTTGAGGCGTAGGAGGAATCATGTACAGAGCCACAGGTTACAGAAAGACTGCAGTCGCCCAGATAACTCTCACGCCAGGCGAGGGCAAGGTCGTAATCAACGAAAAGCCGATTAACGAGTTCTTCACATCGGACATGTTCTACCGCCCAATTTTCCAGCCGCTTGAACTTGTCAACATGAAGACCAAGTTTGATGTCACGGTCAAGGTTGCCGGCTCAGGCTACAACTCACAGGCCGAGGCAATGAGAAACGGCATCGCGAAAGCACTCCTCGAGTTCGACCCGGAACTCAGGCCACCACTCAAAAAGGCTGGCTTCCTATCCAGAGATGCACGGAAGAAAGAAAGAATGAAAGCCGGTATGAGAGGCGCCAGGAAAGCCAGACAGTACAGAAAGAGATAATGCCAGAACCAATCTGGTGTCATCAAGACGTTCAAAACTCCCTGGAGATAATCTCCAGGGAGTTTTTTGTTTCTGGCCCGAAAACACTTCTGATGCTACCGGAAAAGCCTTTTTCAGACTCAAGACTATATGATTTCACAAAATCTCTTTTGGTGAAGTTGAATTCTTCCAGTCAAACCGTTTCTGTGGCCGGACACTTTCCGGGTGAAATCAACAACTTGACCCGCAGAAACGCCAGATTCATCTTTATAAAGGCTGAACCATTGAAGTTCAAAAAACACGGTCTTTTCGCCAAACAGACAGATGAATCTGTTGCGCCAATCGTTGAAAACATAGGCTTGATGGAAGATGTCCTTACTTGTAACCACATTGTTTGTGTCGGAATGATGGCGCAATCTGCAAGATTTGGTGTGGAAGGCGTAATCTCGCTTACAACTACAGTTCTTCCAACAGTCACACTTGCAAAATGCTATATCGGGAGCACATCAAAAGCCGTGGCTGAAATCTTTAAATCAGTCATTTACCCAAAAATTTCTTGGAATGTACTTTTGACACCTTCCAACATTGTTTCTGGCATGGATGCATCGGCAATCGAAGCGAAGGGCTTGGATGTCTGTGGTATCAGCATAAAGGCTGATAAACTACTGACAGAAACTGCAAAAATGGATGTTGGCGACCCATTCCTGATGCAAACCCAAACAAACGGCAAACTCAAAAAGGACTCAATAATTCCTGGGAAAACGGGGCGCAAACCTTCTGTCGACCATAAAAAATGCAATCTTTGCCTAGACTGTCTCACTGTCTGTCCAAATGGATCCATCAAAATCGAAAAGGGCAAAATTTTTATTGGAAATATCTGCGTCAGATGCGGGGCTTGCTTTGACGCCTGCCCTGAAAAGGCTCTTGTTTAACCAGTCACATAGAAAACAGTTTCATCTATGACAAGCTCAAGCTCTTCAACATTGCAGTGCCTGACTTCCGATGATTGCGGACCCTTGTCCATGAGATTCATGTATAAAGCCAGAACCTCAGTTTTTCCCTGGGCTTCAATGGTCACTGAACCATCCGGGTTGTTTCTTGTGAATCCTGTCAAGCCAAGGTATTGTGCGTGTTTCTTGGCGAACGCCCTAAAGCCGACACCCTGAACGATGCCAGCGACTCTAATCCTTATTCTTTTCATTGTTGGACCTGAAGAAGGCCCCTAAAATGCCATTTATGAATTTGCTCGATTCGTCATTGCCGAACTTCTTGGCAAGCCTCACAGCCTGGTCTATGACGACCGATGACGGGGTATCTGGAAGGTTTTTGAGTTCGTAGAGGGATAGCCTAAGGACAGACCGATCAATGGTAAATAGCCTGCATAGTTTCCAGTTTTCGAGGTATTTGGAAATAATCCTGTCCAAATCATCTCTATCTCTGAGAACACCGAGGAACAGCTCCTTTGCAAACTCTTTTGATTCCTCATCGGTGTCAGTTGTCTGAAGCACCATGAGACCTGCAGTTTTGGGGTCTGTTGAGTCGAACTCTGAGGCAAAAAGCATTTGCAGGGCTATTTCCCTGCTCTGTCTCCTGCCCATTTACTTGTTGGCGCGCTCCAGATACTCACCGGTTCTGGTGTCGATTTTGATCATTTCGCCCTGCTCTACGAAGAGCGGGACGTCAACAACGTATCCGGTTTCAACCTTTGCAGGTTTTGTTGTATTTTGTGCGGTGTCGCCCTTGAATCCTGGCTCTGTTTCGATGATTTGAAGGATGACCATGTTCGGAAGCTCTATGCCGACCTGTTTGCCCTTGTAGAAACTGACTTCAATCTCCATGCCTTCCATGAGGAAGTGGGCTGCGTCTCCGAGCGATTCCCTGTCAAGTGTGATCTGGTCGTATGTGTCGTTGTCCATAAACGAGAATTCGTCGCCCTGGCTGTAGAGATACTGCATTTTCCTGTGGTCAAGATAGGCTGCGACAAATTTTTCTTCAGGTCTGAATGTGCGCTCAATTGTTGAAAGCGACTCAAGGTTTCTGATGCGAACCCTGACGTGGGCTGTGCCTTTTCCCGGCTTGATGTGATGGAATTCAAGGCACATCCAAAGCCCGCCATCCATCTCGAACGTTTTTCCTGAGCGCAAATCGTTTGCTGTGATCATAATTCCTCCATTAAACGCCGGTATTGTACCAAATCATCAGCATGAGTCAACGAATTTTTGGGAGAATGAACTTTTGATGGTGGAATTGACTTTGGGCGCACAAAGGCTAAAATCTTGGCGTGATCAACACCCCGATTGACAATTTCGTTTTCAGGGCTTTAGCCACAAAGACAATCAACCTTGATTCAGCCATCAAGGATCTAGATGAATCCCTGCACGTTCTCCATATTGAATTCATTGGGTCAGACAGCTATATCCTCATTATCGAAAACCGCTCGATACGCTACATCTTCAAACTTAGCGATGTGTGCGAATTCCTGGGTTCAAAATCGCTTGAGCTTGTGAGTTTCAGGATGCAGCGTGAACAGTCGAGGTTCACAATTGGCAAGATTTCAAAACACCTACAGTTTCTGTATGAACTGCTTTCAAAATCGCAGCCTGTGCTGAAAGCGTTGAACACGAACTATTTCTCGTTTTGGCGCTTTGTCTCGACGGTCAAGGAAGACAATTCATACGGACTTTGCACGCTTCACAACAGCCAGGCAACACTCTGGGCGATATTTGAAGCCGGGGAGCTGACGGGTGGATGGCTTTGCAAAAGCGTTACGGAGGAACCGGTTTCGCTCAGCGTTGACAGGGTGCTTGAGGAAGCCGTAAGAATCGCTGGACTTGCAACATTTTATTGCTACAAAAACCGAATCATTTTTGACGTTTCGACCGATACGATTTTTGAAAAAAAACAATATTTCCAGACTCTTTTGGAGCCAGACAGCATGGCCAGGCTTGCAATCAAAAAGGATTACGGTGAATACGGATTCACAATAGCCTCCCAGTTTGACGGCAAAAAGACCGTTGGCGAAATTGCTGAACTGACCAGAGTTTCTTTCGAGAAAACGAGAGACATAGCAAAGAGGCTGTATGAACTTGACATCCTTGGCAGGCTATAATGGCTAAACCAAAACAGGAAAGCACTTTTCTTGCACAGATTCTCAACAACATCAACCTTAGAAACGAACAATCCAGCCAAAGCAGGCTTTTGCCAGAACTTGTCAAGGCTTGCTGGCAAACCTACGGTGCTGATCAGGCAAGGGTTATGCTCTACACGTTTGGGCGTGACGCTGGTTTTAACCTATGTCAGTCCATCTCAAAAGAATATTCAATAATTCAGGAGCTTAATTGGAACGAGTTCCTAGAAAGCATCGAAACCCTTGGCAAAATTTTCATCAAATCCACCGTCAAAATCGTTTCGAGCACTGAAAATGTCATCTGCCTGAGAGTCAGCGACTCGTCGTGCTGCCACAAGCTTTCCGGTTTTGACGAGCCTTGCTGCGACTATCTGGCAGGCATTTTCGCAGCCTTTGCCGCATACGTTTTCAAAGATGCAGAAACGACATGCATCGAAACAAGCTGCAAAGCCACCGGATACACGCCATACTGCAACTTCGAGCTTAGATTCAACTGGGGCAAAAAATGAGGATAACCTTAAATTTCAAAATTAACTCATCCAGAAAATGTCATTCAAAGTTGATGATCGCAATCAGTCATTTGTGATCCAACGACAATAGGCAATAAACACAAGCCAATCAAAATCCTTTCTATGGGCAAAGATGTATTTCTGTCTCTAGCGAGCAAAAAATGATGTCAATTCCATTAATCCTGATTTAGAAAATATCTTTCACAACTCCATCGGCAAAATCGCCACCCAGGCCAAAATCCATGTTTCGGTCAGGACAGTCAAACGGTTGTGCATGCCAGGTTTTATCATTGCCTATTCCTTCAACACGATATGAATCTTGACCACCAATGTCGATGAAAACGCCGATGTTGATCATTTTCTCACGCATGAATCCATTGCCACAGGGGGCAGGATCGCCGTATGTTCCAAAGGTTCTGCCTCCTCCAACATCATATTTGTCGTCGCCACCGATGTTGACGAAAAAGCCCATGCCATTGGCATTTCCGGCACCAACGCACAAGCCAGCATCAACTTTTTGACCATTTTCAGTGCGCCAGGCGTTATAAGTGTCGTTCCCACCGAGATCGACATGATAGGCAAGCGAGACATCGTGACCTGTGCCAATCGAAGTTGCCATCGTCGCCTGATAGGTGTCGTTGCCAGCCCTGTCCTGAAAGTAGGCGATTCCGAAATGGGCAGCAGCGCCCTGAACATACCATGTTCCAAGGTAGGAGTCGTCACCTTCGTAGTCGCTAAGAATGCCCAAAGCGTGCCAGTAAGCCACCCCTTGTCCAAAAACTCCGCAGGAATAGCTATCGTTCCCCTTCATGTCTTGAAGAACTCCGACACCTCCACTCATTGAATGCCCGTTATCGAGTTCAGCCCTCGATACAAAACCAGCGCCCTGACAAAAGGAAGCATTGTGCTGAGCAGATTGTGCCGAAGGGTTGATGATGTCCTTGTCATCGGCATCGTAAACGTCATCGCCAGCTTTGTCCTGAAGTAGTCCGATGCCCTGAGTAAACCCGAAACCCTGCGAGCCAAAATAGCTGTGGTACGTGTCATTTCCGGAAACATCCTGCAAAACGCCGATGCCAAACTCACCGGCTCCCTGGCACGAAAATTTGCCGTCATAAATATCATTTCCTGCCAAATCCTTGAGAACTCCGACTCCGAAACAACCTGAGCCCTGACTTAGCATTTCCGATTTGTACCTGTCATTTCCTTCCATATCCACAAGAACGCCGAAACCAAACCTGCCTGAGCCGCACTGAGGTTGGCTCCCTGAATCGTCAGAATAGGTGTCGTCGCCAGAAACGTCGATGCACACCGAGAAAGGATTGTCGATGCCAGCATTTGAGCCGACAAATCCTGAGTAAGCATCGTTGCCATCGGTATCGATCAAAAGAAGCTGGTTCAAGCAAATGTGGGTGGACGTCTCAGCTCCCGAAATTGAGATTTGGCCAAGGGGTGTTTGAACATCAAACGGAGCCGGCAACTCGGTTCCAAGAAGAGTTACCATCTTATCAACAGCTAACGCTCCTTGTGCTGCAGCATAATACAGCCACCTGAAATCCATTTCCAGTCCTGCATCATAAGTGTCGATCGGAAAATCTGGGCCGGAATCAAGCAGCATCGAACAACGTCTGAACACATCATCCCATTTTTCACAAGGGATTTTCCTCATGGCCAAATTTCTGTATTTTTTCACCTGTGAGGCATAGCCAACAAATTCTGCCAGTTGTGTTTGCCAATTGGCGGTCAATTCAGAGCATTTTGCTTTTAGATTTGTGTGTTCCTTCTCGGCCAGTTTCCAGCCATCTTCTTTGTAAAGCGCGATCAAAGCTTCAAAAAGCGGGGCTTCTTTGGCAATGACCGGCTTTGGACCAAAATCCCACCTTGACACCTCATTGCCCGAGCGTCTTGCACACATGACGACTGCGTCCCGGACAGTGCCGATCATTTCAAACCTTCCGAGCGTCATCTTGGCTTCGTACGGAACCTGCAGTGGTCTCTGATGAAGCTCATCGAACCAGGGGAATCTGAAAGGATCACGCTGGAAATCACCGATGTTCCACATGTTCCATGAAAGATCGGATGGTTTCAGCCCCGCAGTTGTCAGGAGTTCCAGAAATCGATCAGGTGGAGATTCAGATTTTGCCACAACCGGAAACAACATTGACACGACGATGACTACCAACAGCAATCTTTTCATTATTCACCTCATTACAGTCAAAATCTTATGCATAATTTTAGATTTGTCATCAATCCATCAAACCGCGTTGCATTAATACAAACCTAGATTACGATTTGTCGTTTTTAACTAATAATTTACATTAAATTGTAGAAAGGTTACGTTTTCGTTGTATTATCATTAACAATCTCATCAAAGGCAGGTGGAGCATGAAAAAAAATAGAATTGGCCTTATTTCTGTTATTCTTTTGGCAACGCTTCTGATTACACCTTTTGGGCTGACGATAACTGCACCAATCCATCATAAACCGATATGCGAGACAATCACGGAAGAGTGCGGGAATTGCAGTTGGCCAGAGTACAGGCATGACAATCTCAACACAGGATTCACCGATGACCAGTGTGCCCCGCCGTGTGACGATCCCGAAAAGCTGTGGCAATTCACGCTTTCCAGCAATGACCACATCCTGGCGCCACCATCTGTTGATTGCGGTAAAGTGGTCTTTGGCACTGAAACCGGTTCGCTGTACGCATTGAGAGCATACAACGGCATGGTTGCATGGGGAATTCCACTGTTTGGGCAATTGTTTCGACACCAACTATTTACAACAAAAAAGTTTTTGTGGGCACAAAATCTGGCGCAATGTACTGTGTCGATCTTGATAACGGGAACATTTTATGGGTTTATCCTGTAATCGGACAGATTATTTCCTCCCCAAAGGTGCTTGAAGGTAAGGTTTTCTTTGGAACAACCGATGGCTCCCTCCACTGCGTCAACTCTGTGACCGGTGGAAACATCTGGACTTACAACACCCTTTCATCGATCAGAACCGCACCGACGGTTGGTTACGGACATGTCTGGTTCCAGGCTGGCAACGGCTACATCTACTCCCTTAGAATGAATACGGGTGCGTTAGAGATGGGTTGGCCAAGGTCATACGCACAGCAAGGCAACAACACCGTGCTGGCCTTTGACGACAATAAGCTTTATTATTCCAACAACACATTGCAGGCCCTCGAGGCTTTCGGTGGAAACATGATTCCTTCAGCCTACACTCCTCCGGCCACCGTGACTGAACCTGCAGTAAATCCAAGAACTTCGACTTCCGACGACAACGCAAGACAGTATGTCGGAACCGACAAAAACACCCTGTTCAAACTCAGAGATGCTGCCAGATCAAGAGTATGGTCAAACAACCAGATCAGGATGAACGGCTTGAACTCATCCCCATCAGTCACACAAAGGCGCGTTTATCTGACAAGCAATGGCCAAATCTATGTTATCGATGCCTCGACAGGTTCAGTGCTCAACAGAATCTCAGTTCCGCTGGCATTTGCAAATGAGCAGCTGACTTCAGTTGCAATCGCCTATCAAAGGCTCTACTTCGCCTCAACATCGTGCACTATCTATTCATACGGTTGCTGCAAAATGACCAATGAAAATGCCGATGAATGCAACGACAACTTTGGTCTGATCATAACTGCACAAACAGGAGCCTTATCACCTTATCCGGTTGGCAGATGCTGCAATCTGAAATTCAATTCGATGGTGGTCGACAACTGCGGAAATATCAGACCTGAATTCGCTGACAAGATCACATACGAACTCTCTGACTACTCGTACGCCTCAATCAGCCTTGACGGAACTCTGACAGTAGACTGCAAGGCTCCGATTGATGCAACATTCAATGTAAGGGCACATCTTGTAACCAGCTTCATTTACAAAGGAAGGCAGATAAACATTGCTATTGTCTCTCCATGGCTTTCGGTCACTGTGACAAGAAACTAGATTTTGCCGGCAGTTTTGAGGATATAAAGCGCATCAACGGTAATGTATGGGTTGAATCTGGTTTTTGAAATCGTTCCCCAGTCAACCAAGGATGTACCGCTGGTGCGCTTTTCTTTTACTCCATCCCAGAGGCTGAAGTATCGGTATTCGGCTGGAAAACCGCTATCTGGCAGACGTTTGGACTCGAGAAGATCAAGTGCATCTTTGCAATGTGGATCGGCAATAAATCCAGATTCTGCCATAACCTTGAGACCAAAGAAGAAGTCATAGTGCCAGGTTTCGGGAATGCCGATTTTATCGATGCGATTAAACATGAGATTGTCCGTGCCTTGTTTTTTGAAGAGCTTTCGTTTCAGAAATATTTCACTAGCTCTCCTTGCAGACTCCAAAGCTTTGGCATCTCCAGTCTTTTTTGCATAAAGCGCCATTGCCCTCAAGGGTATTGCGGATTCGTGAAACGACGAGTTGACCGCTGACGGGTTTTTGTCGCAGTTCCAGCCACCGTCTTCCCATTGCCATGAAATCAGCCTTTCGATCAAGGTTTTTATCCTCGGATCATCGAAGCCAAGCTTCATGGCTGACCAGCAGATGTTTGCTTCCTGAGAAGCGCAACGTCTGGGTTTGCCATCTATCATGGTCACATGACCCTTGAAATCAGTAGCTCTGAACCATCTTTCAAGCGTTTGGTCAACAATTGGCCAGATTTCTTTGTCACCTTCTGGGTAGCCGAGATTTGCCAAATGCATCAGAACCCAGTGTGAGCCGTACCATTTTGAGTAAACCTGGTAAGGGATTATCCCCTTGTTATTCCGCTCTGAGAGCAGTTTTACTACTCTGGGGCTTGATTTGATTGTTTCTCTCAGCGACTTGTCATCTTCCCCAAGCAACAACTTCCTTGTTTTCCATACAATTGATGGGTCTTCGTTTGCCAGAAGTTTATCAATAATATCGCTCATTTATCGATTCCATAAATGCCAAGGAAGCCGTCTGGAGCATCAATGCCAATTCCAACCTGAGCTTGTGGCCTGTCAGGATTGATCCTGAGCCACTTGTCGTTTTGTTTGCAGAAATCCTTTAAATACTGATCGTTTCCGCCTATATCAATGAAGTATCCCATGCAAAGCATTTCGTTCCTGATGCCATCTGGGAACATGCCAGATGCAATGTAGGAACCACCAAACATGTTGTCTGACTGGGCGTTGTAGATGTCGTCTCCGCCAATATTTATGAACAGGCCAAAACCAGTTTCGTTGCCACAGCCGATCATCAAACCACCCCAGTATTTTTGGGCATTCTCTTCTCGCCAGCAGTCATAGATGTCGTTTCCACCCATGTCTATATGCCACGAGCACGAGAAATCGTGGCCAGTGCCAAGGGAAGTTGCCTGATAGGCGAAATAATGGTCGTCACCTGCGTCATCTTTGAACTCAGAAATGGCGTAATGGGCAGTCGCTCCCTGAACATACCACAACCCTTTATAGGTGTCATCGCCCGATTTATCGTTTAATATCCCAACGCCGTACCAATAGGCGGTTCCCTGACCAAAAACACCGCACGAATAGGTGTCATTGCCTTGGTCGTCGATGAGCATCCCACAACCGCCTGACATCGATTTTCCGTCAAGATAGTCAGCACGTCGACCGTTTCCGACCCCCTGTGCCATCGAGGTATTGTGGTTCGGATTCTGGGCTGAAGGGCTGATAATGTCGGTGTCATTTGCAACGTAGGTGTCATCGCCGGTTTTGTCGTAGAGAAGTCCGTAACCTCTGGTATAGCCGTAACCCTGACCATAACCATAACATTCATATACATCCTTTCCGTCAATATCCCAGCAAACACCGACACCAAAGGTTGCCGAACCCTGGCACATGTACATTGCCCTGTATGTATCGTTTCCTGAATAATCCATGATCATCCCGACGCCAAGAATGCCGACACCTTCAGCATTATCAATGGCTTCATAGGCATCAACGCCTTCCAGATCGGCAACGATTCCGAGGCCAAGGATTCCTGCTCCACAACCGGGTTGTGATTTTTCCTTGTTCAGATAAACGTCATTACCGGAAGCGTCGATTACAACCGACGAACAATTATCCGAAGAGGACGTTGAACCGAAGGAGCCGTGGTATTTGTCATCGCCCTTTAGGTCGATGAGCAGACACGATTTGAAACTGCTGTACACATCATTTTTGTTTGCACCGTTGAGGACAACTTTTCCAAACGGCGTCTCAAAATCGAGTATCTTTTCTGGCAGTTTGAACGAGCCAGACCTGATAGCGTTTTTTATCTCCTGGGTCGCAAAAACTGCACGACAGACAGCCCACATCATCTGTTTCTGGTCATAGTCTTCACAAAGCCTGTAAAAATCTGTTGTGTCCTGGAAGCCTGGATTTAGAAGTTTTACAAACATGGCATCATCGATGCAGTTCTTCTCAAACACAAGCTTTCTCTCGTTCCAAAGATGTTCGACTGACAAGAGGTATTTGGCAACGAGCAAGGAAGTGGCTGGGTCAAGCTCTTTTTCTATTGTCAGAAAATCATTTTCAAGGCTTGTATTCCAGGGCAGTCTGTGGGCTGTTCTGATGTCTTTCATTGCATTTGTCAATGGATTTTTCTCCGAAACCGGCAATGGTGGCAACATGTCATTGAGAAAAGCTGCGACATATCCAACAGTCCTTACAGCGCCGTAGAAAAAATGCATGTTTATTTCAGAGCCTTCCGTTTGGCTCCAGAGTGAAACCCTTGTGCTCATCTGATTGGCAATCCTTGGAATTCTTATCGGATTGGACCAGATTTCATTGAACCAGTAGAGCCTGAATGGATCATTGGCGTCGATTCTGGCAAGCTTCTCCGGTTCCCATCTGAAATCGTCAAGCTTCAATCCTGCAGCTTCCAGGCCTTCATTGAATCTGTTGACAGGCTCAATGGCTCTAGCTGGAACAATCGATATAGACAGACAAAATAGTATTGTAAAAATTGTAACTTTCTTCATTGAAGCCTCCAGAAAAAAAGTTTCAGCCTATGATTTCAATTTCAAAATATGCCGCAAGCGCTATAAACACCGGGGTAATCTGGAGGAAGATCGGCTGGACTGCCTTGGAAATCCACTGCTGTTCGGCAAACAAGTTGTTTGTCAGGAAGAAATAGAAAGCGACATAGAAAATCGCAAAACTGACAACGGCCACAATGATGCTTTTCCATGATCTCGAGAGAAGGCCGGTGTAAATTTCAGAAAGGATCGCAGCCGAATAGAGGAGAGACGCACTAATGAAAGAGATCATCCAGAGCGCAACAAGACGAAGCTGGATCGTAAAGAAAATCTGTGCAACAAACGGTGAGAGCAGCACAACCATCAAGCCAAAAACGATCAGTGCAAGCGGTTGGCCAAGAGCCATTATCACATTGGGTTTACCAACAGTTCGGACTAGTTTGTATTTCCTGTAAAGAGCCACAAGCAGAAAGACCGGAACCCAGTTATAACAGAGCCAGTCTGAGATGTTTGGCGGTTTGATATTGACATTTCCAAAGAAAAACACCATCACCATGTTCAGGAAATGTCCAACCATGAGCATGAACATTGCAAACATAATGAAACGCCAGACTCTGCGTGAGTCGTCGTCTGGTTCGTAAGTCCACATTGCCTTCAGAGACATTCTCCAGGCAAAGATCGCATTTACAAGTGAAAAAACAATAACTGGTGCATCAGATAAGACACCTGGCAATCTGTCCTTTATGAAATACCATGCCAAGAATATCGCAAATTCAACAAACAATACAAGGAAAGCCACCAGATAGGCTACAAATGCCGGATTAGACTTCCTATCATGGGTTTTCAATTTGAATCTCCTTTGTCGACTGGTTGCCAGCCTTGTCAATGGCTTTTAGTGACACTGTCTTTTCTGTGTAGTCCTTGAGGATATATGACACATTCCTCAAATCGCCAGCTCCAATCAACTCCACTTTTATTCCGTTGATGTACAAATCACAGTTCTGCTCAATGACTCCCACAACAAGAACCTTGTTTTCGTCATCTGGATTTTCAGTTTTCACTTTTCTGGCTTTGATTCTTCCAAGGTCTGGAGCGACAGTATCCCTCCAGATATTAATGGAGATGGTTGATCTCACGCCATCCTTTGACATCGCCACAACGGCGAATGTGTTCTTGCCATCTTTTGTCAGCTTAAGGCTTGTTCTGAAAACACCGTTTGCTTCGACAAGAATTTTGTTGTCGCCAATTGTGAGAGTTTCAGTGTTATAGGCAATTCCACCTACGATGACGGTTATGTTGCTGGTGAATGCTGGGTACGGATCGAGTTTTACATCTGGTCTTACAGCATCCTCAACTTCCCTTATTACAACAACAGTTTTTGAGTTTGTTTTGTGGTTTTCATCCTCTGCTGAAACGATGATGGCGTTTCTTCCAAGCTCCAGTGGAGTTTCTATGCTGAAATCACTTGATTTTAACGCTGTAAGCGACCCTCCAATCCTGATCCTCTTGGCGCTTGTTACGCCCTTGATGATGATGGTTTTTTCCTTGGTTGTTATGATGGATGTTGGGTAATAGATGTCCAGGCTGGCTTCAATCTTGTCGACGTCTCTCGTCACCCAGATCGTTTGTTGCTTTGTTTTTCCGTGGTCGTCGGTTGAGAGTACGGTGTAAGTATTAAGGCCCATGTTTAGCTTCACTTTGCATTCAAAACTGTTTCTGAAAATCTCGACTGGATTTCCGTTTATGGTCAGCTTCTTTGATCCCTGAACTGTGCCTTTGATATCAATTTCTTCTTCCGTTACAGTGATTCCTGATTTTGGTTCGGTTATCACTATCAGATGATCACTCTGTCCAATACGCTCAAGGGTTATCGTCTGCTCGTTCTTCCTGCCGGCTGAATCGGAGACTGTTATTTTATGCTCGATCTTGCCAACCGGGATATTGAGTTCAAAACGGAAATTGCCCATCTCATCGGAATCGGTGACCTTTTCGCCATCAACAAAAACCGATGTTTTCAAACCTGTGACACCGGTGATCGTGATTGATTTGTTAACTGTTGGAGATTGATAATTTAGGATGAGATTGGGTTTATCGAGTTTTTCGTTTTCAGCGTCGATTTCGTCCATCTTGGCTGCGACAATTTTGGTTGAATTGTCTTTGATCAGGGCCTGGCTGCCGGGAGGGATGCTGTGTTTTTCGTTGCCTATGAGCGCAACTGCCTTGGAGTCAGGGTCAATGACTTTGATAACGTCGTTGCCGTTTTCATCGGAGAAAACCCTCATTGAGCCAGATGAAACAACGGCAATAAACTGTGATGACTGGATTTCGTAGATGGAACCAGTTTTTCCTGTGTTGACGTACACTCCTCCGCCAACGCCTGCAGAGATGACTCTCCACTGAGCATTTCTGACACCCATCATCGGGTTTATGAACACCGAAAGCACTTCAAGCTCTGTGTTTGGGCCGATTCGAAGCAGTGATCCATCGTTGAGCCTTACTTCAGCGCTTGCATTCGTTGTTGTTTTGAGGCGGCTACCGGGATTCATCGGGTCATTGATCTTTGCCTGTTCCCACATGGCATCGTTGCCCCTTCCAATCCTGATTGTAACCTCTCCCTTGAGCGCGTAGATGAAGCTTCTGTCCTCAACTGACGGCCAAAGGTATGCGGCAAGCGCTACTGAAAGGATGACGAAAAACGCCAGCCAGACAGTTCTGAACATCTTCCTTTTTGGATCGGTCTCCATGCTTGTATCAAGTATATTGCAATCTCTTTTTAATGTCCATAAGAAAGTTCATAACTGGTTTTTTTGCTTGATATCCAGTTACAAAGAGTTACTATCAAGGCATGAATTGGAGTAATTTGGACGAAAAAACGCAGAGGGTATTCTACCTTGCACAGGATGAAGCCTTCGAACTTGGCAACGATTATCTTGGTACAGAGCATCTTCTGCTTGG
>CAYYJO010000007.1:0-39038 GCA_964472265.1 uncultured Caldisericales bacterium
TCAAAAAATGGCGGTCTTCAGAAGGGTGAGGGATGAGATCGGGCAGATGGTTTTGAATCTCCCGAAACTGTTGGCAGGCAATGAGAAAAATTAAGGGGATGAACCGTCGGGGTGACTTCGGTTTGTTCTTGACTTCCACCCTCATGAATGGATAATTTTTCTCATGGAACAATTGATGGAAAGTCCTGATTATGTGAGACTCAGCCAGGCTGCGGCGATGACCCTTGATTACGTCGACGGCAGCTTTTACAGAGACGCAAAGCTTCATTGTATCAACATCCTTTTGACCTATGCTCAGGGATGTTCGGCAAATTGCGCATATTGCGGACTTTCAAAGGTTCGCCCGGGCGAATACGAGAAAAAATCGTTTATAAGGGTTAGCTGGCCAATCCATCCAATAGACGATATAGCCGAAAGAATCAGTAAACGTGAAGATGTCGTCAAACGAATCTGCATCTCGATGATAACCCAGAGAAAGTCCGCCCCGGACGCAATCGAAGTTGCCAAAAGGCTGAGACTGAAAACAAACGTCCCAATCTCTAGCCTGATTTCACCTACAATCATGGTTGACTCCGACCTTCAGGGTCTCAAGGATGCAGGCGTTGACAAAGTTGGTATTGCCATTGATGCTGCAACTGACGAATTGTTTGATGAACACAGGGGAATCGGCGCCAATGGCCCGCACAAGTGGGACAGGTACTGGAGTTTCTTTGATACAGCCCTGAAAGTGTTTGGAAAAGGCAATGTCGGCAGCCATTTCGTGGTTGGTCTTGGCGAGACCGAAAAGCAGATGATTGAAGCTATACAAAAAATAAAAGACATGGGTGGAGATACTCATCTTTTCTCATTTTTCCCGGAAGCCAATTCAAGACTTGCCAACCATCCGAGACCAACCGTGCCTCATTACCGCAGGGTTCAGCTGGCAAGATACATGATCGATAATGAATTAACGCACATCAATAAAATGAAATTCAATGACAAGAGTCAGATTATTGACTTTGGAGCCGATACTGAACCTGTAATAAAGCTTGGCAGACCGTTCATGACCTCAGGTTGTGTTGGGGAAGATGGCGAAGTGGCCTGCAACAGGCCGTTTGCAAACGAACGTCCTTCAGAAGAATTCAGGAATTTCCCAATTTTCCCGACCGCCGAAGAGATTACAAAGGTGAGTCAGGAAATAAACGATTATAGCCAGTGAACGAAAAATTTGATGTTATAATAATAGGTGCGGGGCCGGCAGGATTGACCCTTGCAAATTCGCTGGATTCATCGCTGAAGGTTTTGCTAATCGACAAAAAGCAAGAACCACACAAACTAATTGCCTGTGCAGAATGGGTTCCGCCAAACATGCCGGTTGAATCCGTTAATGATACAAATGCCATGGACACTTGGTATGGTGATGATTATATCTCAAAGGATTATTCTGGAAAAATCATTGACCGTGAGTCCTGGCAAAGAACAATGCTCGAAAATCTCTCACATACGCAGGTTCTTTTGGGCGAGCCAGTTGAGCGTATTGAAGGAAATACTGTCAAGACAAGCAAAAGTTTTTATAAAGCCTCAATAGTTGTCGGCGCAGACGGGCCTTTGTCGGTTGTGAGAAAATCGTTTGGGCTGCCTGTTTCGCCAGCGATGCCGGCTGTAAATGTTAGAATGAGACTCATAAAGCCTCTTGACCGCACGCTCATTCATTTCATGCCTGAGATTGAGAAAGGCTACGGTTGGCTTTTTCCGAAAGGCGAGTTTGCAAACGTAGGTGTGGGCGCAACTTCAAAATTGTCTGACGCACTAGGTTTTTACGTTAATTTCCTGATTGAAAAAAATCTGGTCAGCAAAGGAATCATTCAAAAAACTGCTGGTTTGATTCCACTTTTTGGATTTAGTCCAATTGCTTCGGAAAACGCTGTTCTAATCGGTGATGCTGCCGGTTTGACCGACCCTTTGACAGGTGCAGGCATTTTCCAGGCCTGGGATAGCGCAAAAATTCTTGCAGAGACGATAAACGCTGGCAAGCCAATGTCAGATTACCATAAAAAAATTAAAATAGCCTATGGCTCATTCCTGGCACGGAGAATGGCTAAACGTAAAATATTGGAAGATAACTGGGGTAATCTCAAGAAAGCTGTCGAGGAATCATGGGTTTCATTTGGCAGATGAGCGAGCACCCTGTTTTCAGGGAAATTGACACAGGCGTAAAACCAGTCGACTGGAACATGGCTTCTGACGACGTTTTTCTTAAGGAGCAGGCCAGAAACCCTCTGCCGACGCTTCGCTTTTTATCATTTGAACGTTGTGCGCTTGTGGGCTACTTCCAATCGGTTACGCAGGAAATAAGAGTTGATTATTGCAACGAGAAAGGAATTAAGATTAATAGACGTATAACCGGTGGTGGTTCGATTTACTTTGATCCATCACAGGTTGGTTGGGAAATAATTGCACCAATCTCACTTTTTGGGGCATCACCCGAGAAGTTCTATGAAATTTTCGGCACCTCTGTTTCAATCGGTCTCGAAAAGCTTGGAATAAAGGCAGTTTTCAAACGTAGAAATGATATTGAAGTTGGAGGCAAAAAGATTTCTGGCATGGGTGGCGTAACACACGGCGACGCCTTCCTTTTTCAGGGAACTCTGCTCGTTGAGGACAGAATCGAGGAGATGCTTTACTCACTTAGGGTTCCAATTGAGAAGCTGAAGCCAAAAGAGATCGATTCAGTCAGGGAAAGAGTGACATGCATACAGCATGAAATTGGCAGAATCCCTTCAAGGAATGAGCTGAAAGATGCGATAAGATCAGGATTTTCTGAGGCGCTCGGAATTGTGACAAAACCTGGTGAGATGACCCAGGATGAAATTACATCGATAAATTCGTCGCTTACTTACTTCGACTCAAAAGAATGGATTGACAGGATCACACTTCCTGAGGAAACTCAAGGACTTTTGACCGGAGCATATCGCTCAAATATTGGAACAATAAAAGTTAACATGCTTGTAAACTCATCACAGAAAATGGTTCGCTCGACACACCTGACCGGTGATTTTTTCCTCGAATCCGACACGGTTTTAAATGATTTGGAGCGACTTCTGCGAAACATACGCTTTGACGAGGATAAAATCATTAAGACTGTAGATGATTTTTTTAGCAAAATTCCGCACATTGACCCCGAGGATTTTAAAGAAGCTTTTCGTGAAGTTTTTAAAAAGTGGTCATGGGTTAAGCAAGGTTTTACGCCTCTAGAAGCAAACTCGCTTTTTGCTGTTAATTTCACTCCTGGAGAAAAGTTGGATCCAAAGGTTTTCCTGTTTCCATATTGTGCAAAAAAACCTGGCTGTAACTACCGCCATGATCCTGATTGCCCTGGCTGCTCGCTTTGTGAAGTGGGTGATGGTTATGAAATGGCGAGAAATGCTGGCCTGATTCCTGTTACGATAATAAACTTTGAAGATTTGCTTGTAAAATTCGACTGGATGAAGTCAAAAGGAATAAACGCATACATCGGCAGCTGTTGTGAGCCTTTCTACGTCAAACACCAGGATGAGTTCATTGAAAGCGGTTTAAAGGGATTGCTCATCGATGTCCACGATTCAACATGCTACGACCTTGGAAAAGCCCATGAGGCCTACGCCGGAACCTTCGAAAACCAGACCAGTCTCGACATGGATTTGATAAA
The DNA here is from genome assembly GCA_964472265.1 of uncultured Caldisericales bacterium. Lineage (GTDB taxonomy): Bacteria > Caldisericota > Caldisericia > JAAYUI01 > JAAYUI01 > JAGNLA01. The sequence goes on from CAYYJO010000007.1 coordinate 3,668, forward strand.
AAAAGTTTTGAAATCGCTTCAGCCCTGATTTGCTTCATTTTCAAAAATCCTGTATCATAAATCAAGTTTTGTTGATTGCGGAGGAGCGATGCCGGTAGAAGAGTATATCAAATCGATAAACGCGAACGTAAGCCACGGTGATTACACTGAAATGACCCACAGAAAAGCATTCGGTGATCTGCTTGACGGAATGCTGGGTGAGGCAAAGGCGTTTGAGGAAACCGGCAATAAAAATGGCAACAAACCTGATTACATTGTCGAAAAAGAGAAAACACCGCTTGGATTTATTGAAACAAAGGATTTGAAGGTCGATCTGGACAAGGTTGAGAAAGACGATCAGCTCAGACGTTACTTTGAAGCCATCGGCAATGTGATTTTGACCAACTATCTGGAGTTTCGCTGGTATGTAAAACAGGAGAACCCCAAAAATAACGATAAGAGCAGACTTGTTCCGATTCAAACGATCGCTATTGCCAAGTTTGATGGCAACAAGATAAAATTGCTGCCTGATGGTGAAGCAAATCTGGCTCAGCTTCTAAAATCCTTTGTACAGGCAAAAGTCTCTACAGTGAGTGATCCAAAAGACCTGGCTTCGAGGTTGTCATCGATTGCTATTTTAATCAGAAATTCCATTTCAGAGGTTTTTCAAAGTGATGAAATGGTCGAAGAAAGGCAGTTGCTCGATAGCCAGCTTAACGCTTTCAAGGAAAATCTGATAAGCGATCTCGAACCGGTTCAGTTTGCAGACATGTATGCCCAAACAATCTGTTATGGGCTTTTCTCTGCAAAAATTGCAATCAATGGTAAAGAATTGTCCTGGGAGTCGGCTTCCAACAAACTCCCAAGCACAAATCCTTTTCTGAAACGTATTTTTAATGAGTTTACCCAGGAGTTGCCTGAATCCGTCAAAAAACATGTCGGTCTGGTGATCAATCTGCTCAACCACACCGATCTCGAGTCTGTCCTGTCAGGTTTTGGCAAAGGTTCCGCCAAAGACCCGATTTTCCATTTCTATGAAACCTTCCTTTCCGAGTACAACCCAAAAGAGAAGGAGCACAGAGGTGTATATTACACTCCTGAACCTGTGGTGTCCTACATTGTCAGGTCGGTTGACATCATCTTGAAAGAAAAGTTTGGAATGAAAAAAGGTCTTGCAGACTCAGACAAAATCACGCTTCCTGATGGCAATCAGTCTCACAAGCTTATCATACTTGACCCAGCTACAGGCACCGGCACTTTCCTTTACAGTGTGCTTGGCAAAATCTTTGACAACCTCGGATATGGAAGGCTTGGCAAGCTGACGAAAAGCGATGCCGAGGCAATTGACAAGGAAATCCTCTCGCGCATCTACGGTTTCGAGTTGATGATGGCGCCATACACTATCGCCCACATGAAGCTTGGGCTCCTTCTTCAGGAGAAAGGCTATGAAGGTTCAAGCAGATTGAACATTTACCTGACAAACACACTCGACAGGCATCATGAAAAAATCGACAAACTGCCTGGCGGTGGTTTTGAAAGGGTTATTGCCATTGAATCCGTTGAGGCAAGCAAGGCAAAGACGAGTCTTCCTATCATGGTTGTGATAGGCAATCCGCCGTATTCGGGCCATTCGGCCAACAAAATTCCGTGGATGGACAGGCTCATGCGTGGTCAGGACGACACTCTGTCAGATTACCACGAGACAACAGAGAACACGTCAAACTATTTCAAGGTTGACGGTCAGGATTTGGGTGAGAGGAATCCCAAATGGCTCAACGATGATTACGTGAAGTTCATTCGCTGGGGGCAGTGGAGAATTGAGAAAACAGGCGCAGGCGTGCTTGCTTTCATCACCAACCACGGCTATCTGGACAATCCGACATTTCGGGGCATGAGACAGAGCCTGCTTGAAACATTTGATGAAATCTATGTCCTTGATCTCCACGGCAACGCAAAGAAGAAGGAAGCCTGTCTTGATGGGTCAAAGGATGAGAATGTGTTTGACATCCAGCAGGGTGTGTCGATAGGGTTGTTTGTTAAGCTGCCAAGGAATGATAACCCCCCTACATCTTTTGCCTCCCTTGATAAGGGAGGTGCCCGAAGGGCGGAGGGTTCTGAAAACGATGAAAGCAAAGAACCCCCCTACCCCCCTTCACAAGGGGGGCAAAGCAAAGAGGAGTTAAGGATAAGAGCAAAACAATACGGTTTTGTCTGGGACGAAGGTTTTCTGCCATACAATCCAAATTTGATGGAAAATGCTAAACAACTCAGGAAAAACATGACTCCGGCTGAGCGAAAGCTTTGGTACGAGTTTTTGAAAAACAATGAGCTTAAGTTTCTCCGTCAGCACCCGATAGACAATTTCATTGTGGATTTTTATTGTTCAAACCTGAGATTAGTGATTGAAGTTGACGGCGACAGTCATGATGAATCTGATGCAATTAAAGCTGATAAACAAAGAGATGATGTGCTCAGAGATATATACGCACTACATGTGATACGCATTTCAAACAACGATGTAATGAAGAATTTTGAAGGCGTTTGTCAGATGTTGGATGAGAAAATAAAGAACCTCCCTACATCTTTTGCCTCCCTTGATAACAAAGGTGCCAGCCAAATTAACTCTTTTGCCTCCCTTATGAAGGGAGGTGCCCGAAGGGCGGAGGGTTCTGAAAACAATGGCTTTGACGAAAAGAACCCCCCTACCCCCCTTCACAAGGGGGGCAAAAATGAAGAGATTCACAAGGGGGGCAACGAACAAGATCCTTTTGCCTCCCTTGATAAGGGAGGTGCCCGAAGGGCGGAGGGTGCAGTCTTCCATGCTGACCTCTTCGGCCTGCGTGAAGTTTATGAAGACAAGAATCTGACAGGTGGAAAGTACGCCTGGCTGCAAGAAAACGACATCAGAAAGACAGAATGGAAACAGGTGAATCCTGCAAAGCCTTTCTATATGTTCATCCCTTCAAGCATGGATGAAAATGACGATTATAAAAGCTGGCCATCAATGATTGACCTCATGCCTGTCAATTCAGTTGGCATTGTCACTGCAAGGGACGGTTTTGTATTCGATTATTCCGAAAGAGAACTGGAATCAAGAATCAAAGACTTTTTGTTTGGTGCCAATGACGCAGGAGAGATAAAAAGAAAATATCTTTCAAAGAATGACAAATTGAATGTTGATGGTGTGAGGAATAGTTTCAAAGACAAGAACATTAATAAATACATCCAAAAGTGCTTATACAGACCTTTTGATATTCAATCTCTATTTTATTTTGATGGGATCATTGAAAGGAGCAGATCGGAAGTCATGCGGCATATGCTGGCAGGTGAGAATTTAGGGTTGATAACTTGTAGGCAACAATCTCAACAAAGTGAGATTTGGTCATTAGTTGGAATAACAAATAAGATAATTGAAAGTTGTTCAATATCTAATAAAACAAGAGAGATCAACTACCTTTATCCTCTCTACCTCTATCCTGACCCAAACCCGACAAAACTCGCTATGGACACAAGCCCGTGGCCTGAAGGCACAAACGGCAGAAGGCCAAACCTGGACAAAAAGATTGTTGACAAAATCGCCTCAGACCTCGGCCTAACCTTCATCCCCGACGGCTCTTTTGCCTCCCTTGACTGTGGAGATACTGGCCGAATCAACTCTTTTGCCTCCCTTGATAAGGGAGGTGCCCGCAGGGCGGAGGGTTCTGGAAATAATGAACTCAACGAAAAGAACCCCCCTACCCCCCTTCCCAAGGGGGGCAAAAATGAAGAGATTCACAAGGGGGGCAACGAACAACATAGGGCGGAGGGTTCTCTCTCCTTTGGCCCGGAAGACCTTTTCAACTACATCTACGCCGTGCTGCACAACCCAACCTACCGCACACGCTACGCCGATTTCCTCAAGTATGACTTTCCAAGGGTTCCTTTCACAAAAGACACCGGATTGTTCTGGCAGCTGGCTCTGCTGGGTCAGAAACTGGCCAGCCTTCACCTGCTGGAAGATTCCGAACTTGACGACTTCTCAATCACCTTCAGCGGTGACGGAGATAATATTGTCGAGTACGCCAAATATGAATCAGGCAAGGTGAAAATCAACAATAACCAGTATTTTGAAGGAATCTCGCAGGAAGTTTGGGATTTCATGGTTGGCGGTTACCAGGTTGCCAGCAAATGGCTGAAGGACAGAAAAGGCAGGGTCTTGAGCCACGAGGACAGGCTGACATACGTAAAGATCATGACTGCGCTGGAGAAAACAATAACAATCATGAAGCAGATTGACGGACTTTCGGACAGCCTGTTTCCGCCCTCATAATTTGCCATTTTTGGCAAAATAAGGTAAAATCAACTCAAGATGAAAGTGGTCACCTCACAGCAGATGAAGGAGATCGACTCCCAAACCACAGCAAGGTTCGGGGTTCCGTCGATGCTCCTGATGGAAAATGCAGGCGCAACCGTTGCCGATGTCGCACAGACCGAGTTTGGAACGAAAAAACCGGTGATCGTTTGCGGCAAGGGTGGAAACGGCGGAGACGGCTTCGTCACGGCCAGGCACCTTGCCATGCAGGGCATTCCGGTTCGTGTTTTCCTGCTGGCTCCGATTGAGGATTTGTCCGGGGACACCAGGCAGAATTTTGGCATTCTTGCAAAGGGTTTTTCGGGTTTTGTCGAGCTCCATGTTGGCGCAAACGACGCAGTGATGAACGATCTTTCACGGGCGATCCAGAACTGTGACCTTATCATCGACTGCCTGCTTGGCACAGGCTTGACAAATGCGCCAGAGGGCTACATTGCTCAGGCAATCGAGCTGATAAACTCGGTTGGAGCGCCTGTCCTCTCGTGCGACATTCCATCGGGTGTTGACGGCTCAACCGGCAAAATTCCCGGGCTGGCTGTGAAAGCTCAGATCACGTGCACTTTTGGCCTGCCGAAAATTGGTCATCTCCTGTTCCCTGGCGCTTTGAACGTCGGCCGGATGATGCTTACAAACGTGGGATTTCCAGAGGTTCTGCTCTCAGATCCTGACATTCCCACAAACATTCTCACACATAACGATGCACGAGCGCTCTTCCCGACACGTCCGCCAAACGGTCACAAGGGCACTTTTGGCAAGGTTCTAATCGTTGGCGGTTCATCCAGTTTCCCCGGGGCTCCGATTCTTTCTGGTTTGGGCTCGATCAAGTCTGGCGCAGGCATCACTCACCTTATTGTGCCGGAGACGATCTATCCTTCGGTTGCCGGTCGCTTTCCCGAAATCATTGTCACTTCAGCAAAAGCCACACCAAACGGCACGTTTGACAAATCGGCCATCGATGCAATCATGAACGCAACTTCCAAGGCCACATGCGTGGTTTTCGGCCCGGGCGTTTCAAGGGATGAAGGATTGAAGCCGATTATGTCAGAGATTCTTGGAAAACTCGACATACCGGTGCTCATCGATGCCGACGCCCTCTCGCTCCTGGCAAAATCGCCCGACGCAGTTTTGATGAGGGCTGAAAACTGCTGGCCAACAATCATCACTCCACATTGGGGCGAGGCAAGCCGTTTCGGAACTGTCGCAAGCGATCTTGCAACCGATCCGGTCTCGACGGCAAAACGTTTTGCCATCAGGTTCGGGACTGTCACAGTTTTGAAATCGGCAAGAACGGTCATTGCTTCACCAAAAGGACAAGTAACCATAAATATCACGGGCAACACATCGCTTGCAAAAGGCGGTTCTGGCGACGTTCTTTCAGGCTGCATCGCAGCTTTGGTTTCGCAGGGTCTTGACCCTTACGAGGCTGGCTGTCTCGGTTGCTACATGCTGGGGAAAGCTGGCGAAATGGCTTCCTCCGAGACCGGAGAGCACGGCGTGACCTCGACCGAAGTCGCAATGAACCTTCCCAAAACAATCATGGAGGAAACACTTGAAAACGCTCATCAAAGGTAGGCTGGTTCCAGTCTCTGACGCACTTCCGAACGAATTTGACGGCTACATCGCAATCTCTGGCAATAAAATTGAATATATAGGCGCACAAAAACCTAGTGGTGAATTTGATTCTGAGCTGGATTTTTCAGGCATGGTTGTCATGCCAGGTCTGGTAAACACCCACACACACGCGAGCATGACGCTTCTGCGCGGTATTGCCGACGATGTGAATCTTCAGGACTGGCTTTTCAAGCACATTTTCCCGCGTGAGGAAAAGATGACCCCGGACGATATTTACTGGGGCGCAAAACTAGCTATTGCTGAGTTTTTGCTTGGCGGAACAACATGTTTTGCCGACATGTATTTCACGAATCGTGTGGCTGACGCTGTGGCAGAAACAGGCATCAGGGCTAACATTTGCCTTGGCATGACCCAGTTTGGCGGCGACGAGGCCATCAAAAACGGAACCGAGTTTGCCAAAAAATGGCAAAACGCTGAAAATGACAGGATTCACACCTGCCTTGGACCGCACGCCATCTACACCTGTCCGGTGGATTTCATGAAAAAGATTGTGACTGCTGCAAAGGAAAACAACCTTGGCATCCACATGCACATCTCCGAGACAGTAAAAGAAAACGAAGACTGCATAGCATCCAATGGTATGTCGCCGGTAAAAATTCTTGATTCAATTGGAGCTTTTGACGTTCCGACAATCGCTGCCCACTGCGTTCATCTGACTGATGAAGACATGGCGATAATGAAAGCTAAAAATGTTAATGTAGCCTTGAACGTTGGCTCCAATTTCAAGCTCGCATCTGGTTTGGCAAGAATCGGTGAAATGGTGGACAAAGGCATTAACGTATCCATAGGAACCGACGGCCCGGCCAGCAACAACGATCTGGACATGTGGGAAGAGATGCGCTGGGTGGCGCTATCGGCCAAGGTCACCGGCGATCCGCTAAAGGTTCCTGCGAAACAGGCGCTTCAGATGGCAACAAAAAATGGTGCAAAGGCTCTTGGCTGGAACAATCTCGGTTCGCTTGAAGCTGGAAATCTTGCCGACCTGATCGTGATTGATTTCTCAGATGTAAGGCTGCAACCGGTTTTCTCCCATGTCTCGCACCTTGTTTACGCGGTAAAACCTAGCGATGTCAGGCACGTGATGGTTGATGGAAACTTTGCTGTCTGGGACAGGGAAATTCAGACTTTCGACGTGGAAGAGACTGTTTCCAAAGTCAACGAGATTGCTAGGAGGCTTGTGTGATAGGAATAATCGGCGGTTCTGGTGTGTACGACATTTCATGGCTCGAAGGCGCCAAGGAAGAAACGATAAAAACCAGATACGGCGATGCCCTTGTAAAGACCGGCTGGCTAGATGAATTTGAAGTTGCATTTCTGGCGCGTCATGGGAAAGGGCACAAGGTTTCGCCATCCTCAATCAATTACCGCGCAAACATCTCAGCCCTTTCAGATATTGGAATAACCGATATTGTTGCCACTTATGCCGTCGGTGGAATCAATCCGAAGATGGTTCCCGGCGATTTTGCAATCTGCGACCAGTTCATTGATTTTACTAAAAGTCGTGTCGGTACAATTTATGATCAGCCGGGGAAGGTTGTTCATACCGATGTTTCACGACCATACAGCCCGAAGCTTCAGGAGTTCATTGAGGAGGCGCTGATAAAGGAACACGCAGTGTTTCATCCTGATGCCGTTTATGTCTGCACAGAAGGCCCGAGATATGAAACGCCTGCCGAGATCAAGGCTTTCTCGGTCATGGGCGGAACAATCGTTGGAATGACGGGATGTCCTGAAGTTGCGCTTGCAAACGAACTTGGAATTGCGTTCGGAGGGGTTGCAGTCATAACAAACCTTGCTGCAGGCGTTGCAAAACACCCGCTTGGCCATAAAGAGGTGATGGAAACTTTCAACCTTCGTATAGCCCAACTCTCGGAAATCCTGAAAACCGTTTCAAAGCTTGCCTCATCCGATCCTTCCTGCCAAAAACCAACGGAGCCGATGAGTGCTTGATTTTTCAATGGAACAAATCCATGAATTGCTTGGATTATCCAAAGTTCCAAGGCCATTGATCTGGCATGGTGACTGTCTCGAAATACTCGATCAAAGGCTTTTGCCTCATGAAATCAAATGTCTGTCAGCCAGAACATGGCAAGACTGCTTCGATGCGATAAAATCAATGGCAACAAGAGGCGCGCCCGTCATTGGAATCTGCGGCGCTTATGGAATGGCTCTAGCCCATAAAGCCTGTGAAAACCTCAAAGAAATTGCTCCAAAGATGAAATCTGCAAGGCCAACGGCTGTAAATCTCATGTGGGCGGTTGATCAGGTTGCTTCCTCGGAAAATCCGGTTCAGACAGCGACAAACCTTGAACTTGACGATCACAGGAGATCATTTTCAATTGCAAAGATTGGCTCCAGCCTGATTAAGGATGGATCGACAATTCTGACCCATTGCAACACGGGAAGCCTGGCTGCTGGAGGGTTTGGCACCGCCCTGGGTGTGATAACCTGGGCAAAGCTTGTTGAAGGCAAGCAAATACGCGTTATCAACACTGAAACAAGACCATATCTTCAAGGAGCGAGGCTCACCAGTTTTGAACTGAAGCAAAATAATATTGAAGACACCTTGATTCCTGACATGGCGATTTCGACGGTTATGAAAGATGTTGATCTGGTTTTTGTCGGGGCCGATAGAATCGCAAAAAATGGTGACACGGCCAATAAAATTGGAACATTCACAATTGCCATCACAGCCAAGCATTTTGGAGTGCCATTCTATGTGGCTGCGCCCCTATCGACGTTTGATGACAAAACACCTTCAGGCGAGTCGATAAAAATTGAGGAAAGACCGGCATCTGAGTTGACCGAGTTGAAGGGGATAAAGATCGCGCCTGATAATGTTAAAGTCTTCAACCCATCTTTTGATGTCACGCCAGCCGGTTTGATTGCCGGTTTTGTAACTGAGAACGGCATCTCTTCGACTGTTCAATGAATCATTGATTATTTATTAAATTTGTCGTTTTCCATTCTGATTGTTTTAAACACAAATGACATTGACTCTATCAGTATTCCATTTGACATATCCATAAAAAATGGTTATTAATTTATATATTGGAGGTTAAATGGATTTTGTTGAGAAAATCAAGGAGTTGTCGAAGAAAATTGCTGACCAAAAGGGGCTGGTTGGAACTGAACAGGCAGCGAAAACCTCATTTGTTCTACCTTTTTTACAGATACTCGGTTACGACGTTTTCAACGCTGCAGAAGTGATTCCGGAATACATCGCCGACTGGGCGGCCAAGAAGGGTGAAAAGGTTGACTACACAATAAAAGTTGGTCCTCAAACCGTCATGCTCATCGAGTGCAAGCAGGTTGGCGATAACCTCGATGCCAGCAAGGAAAGCCAGCTTGCAAACTACTTCCACCATGTCCAGGAATGCAACATCGGCGTGCTCACCAACGGCATCGTTTACAAGTTCTACACCGACCTGAACGCCGAAAACATCATGGACACAGAGCCTTTCTTCGTTTTCGACTTTGGCGCTCTTAAAGAAAGCCACATCACAAGGCTCGAAATGTTTTCGAAAGCAAACATAACAAAAACCGACGTCATCAACTCCGACATCATCAAAATCCGCAACTATTCGGCAACCGTTGAGGTTCTGAGGCGCGAGTTTGCAAATCCGTCGGAGGACTTGGTCAAGTACGTTACAAAGCAGATGCAGTTTATCAAAAGATGCAATGATGCAATTCTCGAGGAATTCCGCGAACACATCAAGAAGGCTGTAATCCAGTTTGAGCAGGACTTCTTTGACGCCCAGATAGCACGACTGAAGGAAACAACCCAGGCACAACAGTCAGATCAGCAGGCAAAACCGACTGAAACGGTGGTCGAAAAATCAGCAATCATGACGACGGTTGAAGAGATGCAAGCATTGGCGATAGTCAAGAGCATTCTTTTCAAGATGATTCCACCTGAAAAAATAGTGTTGAGAGACTCTGAGAATTATTGCGATATTCTCACATCAAACACAAGAATAATCAGGCTTTATTTCAATGACCCAGGTATGTTGCAAATAAGTTTTCCTACTAACCCTGATTTTGAGAAGCTCGGTAAGATTGAAATAAAATCGGTTGACAAGCTCATCGAGCACGCTGACAAGATAACAGCGACGATTGCAAAAATCCTTTCAGCCAAAGAACAGGCCAAGAAGGAACCAAAGTCCGAACAAACAAAACCTTCGGTTGAAAAGCCACCGGAAGTACCGGGAACAACTGAAACAGCCGGAAAATAGAATAGCAGTAACAACAAAACCGGAGGTGTCAGCCTCCGGTTTTTGCTTTGATTTGTACTGACTTTTCTGATAGATATTTATTGGCAACATTCATACTGACTGAGTCTGAAGGAGACCAAAATGCTGAGAGGGAAGAAAGATGGCAATGGCAAGCTTCTGAAGGATTTTTCCGATGGTGAGCATGTTTTTGAAATTATTGAGAGGGATGACGGTTTAATCAACATTGGCGCTGGGCCAAGAACCTACTTTTCGACATTTGATTCGTGGAATCCACGTATAAAAGAGGCAATATCACTTGCAAAAGGCAGGATTCTTGACATTGGGTGCGGAGCCGGAAGGTTCACTCTCTATTTTCAGGAAAAAGGTTTCGATGTCGTTGGAATTGATAACTCTGAACTTGCCGTCAAGGTTTGCCAGTCCAGAGGAGTAAAGAATGTATTTCCGGTCGGAATCGATGAGATAAACAGCAGTCTCGGACAATTCGACACAATTGTTATGTTTGGTAATGGGTTCGGATTATTGCAATCGTTTGATAAAGCAAGACAAATCCTGGGTCGTATGAAAGAGATAACATCAGATGATGCTGTTATAATCGCTGAATCGATCAATCCCTGCGGAACCCTATTCCAACATGATTTGCGTTATTTCGAACGGAACAGAAAAAAGGGTAGGATGTCAGGTCAATTGAGGATCAGGATCAGGCACCTTGACTACAAGACACCATATTTCGATTTTTTGCTGGCTTCACCAGATGAGATTCGAGGGATTGTTGACGGTACAGGCTGGAAACTGAAATCAACCTTGGGTGATGAAAACAATGGTTTCGTGGCGATAATTCGGAAAATATAGCCATCAAACAAAAACCCCTGGCTAAGCCAGGGGTTTTATGATTAGATTTAGATTTAATCAGGCGTTCTTGACTTCGATCTTGAGGGTGGCTTCCACGTCGTGATGGAGCCTGACCTTGACGGAGTGCATTCCGCAGGTCTTGATCGGGTTTTCGATGATGATGTCGTGCCTGTCGACGACCACTTTGAGCTCGCGCTTGATGAGCTTTGAGAGTGTGTCGGTTGTCACTGATCCGAACAGTGTGCCTGTCGGGCCGGCTTTTGCTGTGACCTCGAGGGTCTTGGACTCAAAGGCATTCCTGACTTCTTCGGCTTTTGCCTTTGCTTTTGCCGACTGCTTGTCTGAAATCTCAAGGTGATAGTTGAGGTTTGTGACAGCGGATGGTGTTGCAACCTGAGCAAATCCCCTCTTGATGAGGAAGTTGTTGCCAAAGCCAGTGGCCACGTCAACGACTGATCCCTTGGCGCCGAGTTTTGGAACGTCTTTAAGAAGGATCACTTTCAGCTTCATCATTTCACCACGAACGGAAGCAGAGCGATTTCTCTTGCGAGCTTGACTGCCTCGGTCACCCTTCTCTGGTGCATTGCGCATGTGCCGGTTGCCCTTCTTGGAAGGATCTTACCGGTGTCGGTAACAAATCTCTGGAGCCTGGAAACGTCCTTGAAGTCAACGTAATCCTGGTGCTCAGCACAGAATGTGCATATTTTCTTTCTCGGTTTGGAGAATTTTTTGCCTCTCGGCCTCTTCTTGTCAAAATCCATTGGCATTTTCTTTTGCTCCTTTTCTTATCAAGAAAACGGTATGTCTTCGTCGTTGAAATCCGGGATCGAGAAATCCTCGTCTGCTGGTGCGGATTTGCCTGTGTCCGGTTTTCCGGCTGCTGGGGCTGATCCGTCCGACGGTCTTCTGTCAAGCAGAACCATCTTGTTTACGATTACTTCTGTGATCCAGCGTTTGATGCCGTCCTTCTCGTAGTCTCTGATTGAAAGCTTTCCTTCCAGATAACATCTGCTGCCCTTCTTGAGATACTGGTGGGCAACCGTTGCCTGGTTACGCCAAAGGACGCAATTGATGAAAAGGGTGTCTTCCTTGAGATCTCCACCGCCGGATGGTCTGTACTTTTCTGTGCAGGCAAGCCTGACAGTTGCCACCGGTGTACCCTGTGGGGTATAGCGGAGTTCGGGATCTTGTGTGAGATTTCCTATGAGAAGGACTTTGTTAAGCATCAGGCTTGTTCTTCCTTCGGCATTTCGGCCATCTGTTCAACAAATGCCGGCTCTTCCTTCGGGGCTGCCATGCGTCTGTTGGCTCTTCTGGCTTCAGAGGCTTTGAGCCATTCCTCACGTCTCTTTGCGGCTTTCTGGGCATAGGTCAGGTCAATGAGGACATCTCTTACGAAACCTTCACTGATTCTGACGAGTCTTCGAAGCTCTGCGATTGTGGTCGGTGGAGCCCTGAAGGTGTTTACCCAGTAAATGCCTTCCTGATTTCCCTTAATCTCATAGGCGAGTCTGCGCTTTCCCCATCTCTTGCTGTCAACGATCTCTCCGCCTTCGGTTGTGATCGTGTCAGTGAGCTTGGCAACGAGCGTTTTTTCGCCCTCCTCATCCAGATTTGGTGTGAGGATGAACATCTGTTCGTACAATTTCATTAATAATTTCCTCCTGTGGTCTCATCGGGTCAGGTTAGCCTGACCAGAAGGTTTGACAAACATAAAATTTTAAGTTTGGTACACACATTGTCAACTATATTAATTGACTTGTTGATATAATGGTTCATGTGAGCAGACTGGTTTTTGGACGATACAAACTTGAATCGCGGCTTGGAGGCGGTGGAATGGGCGAGGTTTTCCTCGCAACCGACCTTCAGTCGAACGATAAAATAGTGGTAAAAATCTCAAAAACCAGAATTGGCGGGAATGAGAAGGATCAGCAGAGAGTCCTTGCTGAGGCGTCACTTCTTTCAAGGTTTGATCATCCTGGAATAAATCGGATATACGATTGTGGAATTGACCAGGACGAGTATTTCTACGTTATGGAGTTTGTGGAAGGCACATCGCTGATAAACGTAAAAAACCTGTCGCTCTCGGAAAAGATAGAAATTTTCAGGGATTGTGCCAATATAATGAATCACATCCACAGCCGAGGTGTTGTCCATCGAGACATCAAGCCTGAAAACGTCGTTGTTCTGCCCGAGAAATCAGGAGTGTCAGGCACCAGGGCGAAGCTAATTGATTTTGGTCTGGCCTATTTTTCTGGTAAACAGAGAATAACCGATACAGGACATGTGGTAGGAACGTTGAATTATATGGCCCCTGAACTTCTCCTTGGAATTGACTTTGACTACAGAGCAGACCTGTATTCCTTTGGTGTTACGATGTACTACACCCTTACCGGTCGTTTGCCGATTGAATCAAGGCAGACCAGCAACATAGCCTACAGCATACTTAACACCATGCCGGAGCCACCGTCGAAATATAACCCTGAAATCTCATCGGAACTCGATCAAATAGTGCTTTCACTGCTTCGCCGCGACCCGAGGGAGCGAATACAGACAGCCAAAGAACTGAGTGATTTGCTCTCGGATATGTGTGAATATTCCAAAAAGACTCAGCCCAATCCGTCATCTGTTTCTGTAACGATACCAATGCTTTTTGGCCGCGAGAATGAAATGGATGAATTGTTCGAGCATTACAATCGATCATCGGATTCTGCGTGCGCCGTCTTACTAAGTGGTCCTTTTGGAATAGGCAAATCCAGGCTTGCGGAGGAATTTGCCATTAAAGCCCAGTTTCAGGGAGCCGTTGTGCTTCGAGCACATGGCATAAGTTCGGCAACACCTGAGCCTCTTTACGGACTCAGACAATTGTTCTGGAATCTCCAGCACTACCCGTTTTTTGAAACGATCCAGAAAAAAACGTCTGATTTTATAGCTCTGGCATCCATGAACGTCTCGATGATGCTAAAGTACAAGATAAAGGCGCAAAATGTGAAATTCACATCCCAAGAGAGGCTTGGCTCATTCAGCAGTATCGTTGCGACCATGTGCAAGGCTGGACAGGTGATGGTCGTACTCGATGATTGCGACGAAATCGATAAGGAGACGCTCGACCTTTGCACATCGATGGTGGTTGACAACCATAAGAACTTCTTCCTGCTGATGACGTCTGACGAATTTAGGCTCAAGCTTAAGAATGCACTTCCAGATGAGCTGTCCCTGGAGATTGACCTGCAACCAATCAAGGATATAGCCGGTTTTGCTTCAAGCTCTCTTGGCATTGAAGTTGACGATAACCTGCTCGTTGAGAATCTTACCCAGAATTCAATGGGTGTCCCAAACCTTCTGCTTGACCAGCTCAGGTCGCACGTTGCCACCGAGAGTCTGAAGATTAAGGATGGCAGACTCCTTTTCGACCCTGAAAAATCAAAATCCATAAAAACGAATGATTTTATTGCAAGCATTCTGGACACGATATCTGAGAACGGTAGACGTTTGCTCAGTTTTGCCGGTGTAATGGGGCACAGGTTCATTTCAGATATGGCCTCAAAGGTTCTTGGGCTGGAGTCCAGGGACACAATAACGGCTATTGACGAGTTGATGAGGCTTGGGGTTTTGACCAGCGTCAACGAAGCTGGTTCGGTTTTTTACAACCTTCAGAAACGCTTCGCAACAAACGTCTGGTCGCTGGTCAGTCCTGAAGATGAAAGGCATTTCAACAAGCTCATAGCCAACTATCTCGAGACCGATCCAAACGCCAGACCTGAATGGATTTTCAACCATTACTCGAAGGCAAGTCATGCCGAGAAATCAGTGCAGTGGGCTGCCAAAATCTGTGAATCCCTTTCGGAAAAAAATGATCCTGCAATAAATAGGTACATTGAGCACATAGAAACCACAGCCCAGCTTGAAGGCAGGATTGATTGGCTCCTGAAGGCAAGGATTTTCCAGGCAAAACAACTTTTCTCTAACGGGAAGAATAATGAAGCCCTTGATTTGATTGACGATACCCTCAGCAAGGCGCTTGAAAAGGGTTTCAGTTCGATACTGCTCGACTGTTTCCTGGAAAAGGCATCGATGCTTTCGAAGCTCAACCATTTTTCTGAGGCAATTGAGGTTAGGCTTGGCTCAATCCATTTGGCAAAAATCACAGCCAGGGCGGACGCTGAATACACAATCCATGACAGCCTTTCGAGGCTGTATTTGAGAACCATGGAGATGGAGCCGGCGCTGGTTCACGCAAGATCAGCAAATGACATTGCCAAAAATCTTGATCACACAACACAATTAAAAGCTTTGAACGCTCTGATGACAAGGCTTGTTGAAAACCATAAGTTGTCTGAAGCTGAGAAAATCATGGTTGATGCCCTTGGGGACGGCAACCTTTCAAACACTGACAAAGTTGTTCTTCAGTCATCGCTTGCCCGTGTAGTTTGGCTAAAAGGTGAAATTGAGCAGGCAAGCAACATGACGCTTGAGATTCTCAGTCAGGTAGCTCCAGAGCTGATGAAAGCAAGAACCCTGAGGAATTTTGCATCGATTTACCACTCAGCCGGGAGATACCAGGAGGCCGTAGCGCTTGTTGACACCATTGAGTCCATGGAATGCGAGCCGAGTGAAAAAATTGCAGCCAGAATCAAAAAGTATGAGATGGAATTCGAGTGCCGAGGGTGGCAAAACGTTTTGACCAAGTTTGATTCACTAATTGATAACGCAAAAGAATCAGGCAGGATTGATGTTATTTTAGAGTGTTACACGACATTTGGGAACATTGCCTGCATCATTCCAAACCTCGACACTGCCAGAAACGCTTTTGAAAAGTCCTGGGAAATAGCCATTAATTCCAAGTTCCCTTATCTGATCTGCAGCACTGGCTTTTCAATCCTGACCGCTTTCAACCAGCCTTTTGCCAAGTCAGACCTCAAAAAGATTTTCGAGGTTATTTCACAACTCCCTGAAATTCAGGATGACATTATGTATGAAATCTTCAGGCTGGCATCACTTGGTATGGAATCGATAATTGAAGCAAAAAATCCTATCCAGATAAAAAAGGGCATCGAACAGCTTGCAAATGCAAAAACGATGGCAATCGCATCTGGCCACAGACAGAGAATGGGTTATCTGACCAAACTTTTGGGCAAGGTGCACGCCGGCGAGTTCAGGTATAGCAGATCGGAAACCGACAGGAAGCTTGCTGAGCAAAACTTCTTTGAGTCTGAGTTTATTTATCGGTCGATCGGTGCAAACTGGCTGGCCGACTTCGTTTCGGACTATGCCGAAAAATACATCCACTAGCCTATAAAATCAGCATTGCGTCGCCAAAACTGAAGAATCTGAATCGACTATCTACCGCTTGCCTGTATGCTTCAAAAATGAAATCCTTGCCGGCAAAAGCTGAAACCAAAAGGAGCAGCGTTGAGCCTGGCAGGTGAAAGTTTGTGATGAGCCTGTCCACAGCTTTGAATTTGTAGCCTGGTTTGATGAAAAGGTCGGTTTCGCCTTCACCTGATTTGACAATGCCATCTTCAGATGTTGTGGATTCGAGCGTTCTGACCACTGTTGTCCCACAAGCGTAGATTCTGCCGCCAATTTTATGGGTGTTGTTGATGAGGTCAGCAGTTTCCTGGGCGACGCTGTACCATTCAAAGTCCATCTTGTGCTCATCAACGTTGTCGGTTTTAATTGGCCTGAAAGTGCCGATGCCAACGTGTAGAGTAACCTTTGCCACGGCAATGCCTTTCCGTGCAATGGCTTCGAGCAATTCAGGCGTGAAGTGGAGTCCGGCAGTAGGAGCAGCTACGGCACCTTCATTTTTTGAATAAACGGTTTGGTAGCGCTCTGGATCAATGTTTGTGTTGTGGATGTATGGAGGTAGCGGAACATTGCCGAAGCCCAGAAGAGTGCGGTCGTCGCAGTCGAATTTTATAATCCTTCCGCCATCTTCGGTTCGTTCAACCACTTCAGCTCTCTGGTTGGAGACTGAAAAAACAGTTCCAGGAATGAGTTTTTTCCCTGGCTTAACGAGTGTCTTCCACAGTCTGTCACCAAGTCTCTTTAGCAGGAAAACCTCAACGTTTCCACCGGTTTTGAGTTTGCCGTAAAGCCTTGCCGGTATCACTCTTGTGTCGTTGAGAACCAGAGTGTCGCCTGGATTGAAAAACTGGACTATGTCAGAAAAATGAAGCTCCCTAACGGTCCTTTTATCCCTGTCCAAAACCATGAGCCTTGAGTGATCACGTTTTTGCGATGGTTCCTGAGCGATCAGCTCCTGGGGGAGGTTGTAAACAAAGTCTGACAGTCTGAGAGCGTTTGCCTTTTCCATAGAATTTGGCTACAATCTTAACCGTGAGGTTCATCAGGTTCAAGGAGATAGACAGCACACAGAGGGTTGCCAGGGAAGTCGCCGGTCAGGATGCTGACGACATGACGATTGTTTGGGCGGACATCCAGACCAAGGGTGTTGGCAGACATCAGAAGCAGTGGTTTTCAAACGAAGGCGGACTCTGGATGACTGTGATAATCAGAAGGCCAATTCCAGCCGACATCTGCTCCTACATTGCACTCGCTGTAGGGTTGAGCATTCATGAACTGCTCCAATGTCTTGGAATCCAAAACCAGATAAAATATCCCAACGATATTTTGGCCATTTTTGGAAGAAGCAACAAAAAACTCTGTGGAATACTGTGCCAGTCCGTCCTTCGCGGAAGTCACGTTGAGTACGTGCTCGTTGGTGTTGGCATCAATGTGAACAACATGGTGCCAAATATGGCCGTTTCACTTTGCGAGCTGACCAACAGGCGATGGGATTGCGAAGTTCTGGCGCCAATGGTTGCAAAGGCTGTTTCAGACGGTGTAAACGAGCTGCTGGTTCATGGTCGTCATGTCATCGTTGAAAGGCTTGTTTCATCAGGTTGTCTTGAAATCCCCCTTGACCTTCGGCCTTGAAACGGTATTAATTATTGTCATGCCAATTTACGAGTACAAATGCAACAATTGCGGACATGTTTTCGACATCTTTTCAACGTCGGTCTCCCACGAACACCCGTGCTGCCCGAAGTGCAAGGAATGCAACACGAAAAAGCTCATATCGCCACTCGGTTACATGAAGCATCCGGATCAGTCGTCATCAGCTCCGTTGCCACCAATCGGCGACACGAAGAAAGACTGAAGTTTCAGAGCTTTGCAAGCTCCTGTGACATCGCCGAAACAGCGGCCTCAAAGAACTTTTTCATCACTTCAGAAGGCGCTTCGTAGCATCCACCCGTGCAGCCGTCACCGAGGATTTGCCTGATCTCTGCTGCATTTGCCACCTTCGGGAGCGTGATGAACGGCTTTGGTTCTTTGGGAACTTCCCTGACTTTGGTGAAGGCGTGGTTTTCTGACCAGTTGGCATGAGCCTGTTTCAATCCTGATTCAATTGCCACCCTGTCAACGTCCTGGTGAAGCCACCACTGGAAGAAAGTCATCTTTACACCAGGATTGCTGTTTAAAATCTCATCGATGACAAGAGTTAGAACGCCCGAATTGCCGCCGTGGCCGTTTGAAACCAGGATGCGTCTGAAACCCTGATTGACGAGACTTTGAAGGATTTCTTTCACCATTTTTGAAAAAGTTTCAACTGAGAGGCTGACATTCCCGGGATAGGCGTTGAAAAATGGGTTAAGGCCATAGTTTATTGGTGGTGCAATCGGAATGTTTTCAGCTTTGCATGCAGCTTTGGCAATCTCGAGCGGCTCGAGCGTGTCGGTTGCGAGGCTGAGATAACCGTGCTGTTCGCAGGAGCCAACCACAACCACAATCCGGTCATCTTTTTTCAGATATTGCTCAACATCCATCCAGCACATTTTCTCAAACATCTTATCTCCTTTTGTTCTGATATTAGCGGATAATCCTGAATTTGCAAAATCTTATGTTGTTGCTTATAATTCGATCATGGAGGCTCTATGATCACATGCACAAAATGTGGCAGACAAAATATTGATGGCACGACAAACTGTGAGCAGTGCGGCGAGAGCATGCCTATCAGTCCTGACAGCATGTTTGACAGGATCCTTCACCGGCCGGAGACAATCAGATTTCCTCATCCTCCAAGCACGGTTTCAACTCCTCACCCGGCAATCAGGCAGCAGATGAACCTTGTTGGCAAACTCACCCTCAACGACTCAAAAGAGTTCATTTTAACCGGCAAAGACGAATTCCTCATCGGCCGAACCGACAACATGGCAAGCATCAAGCCTGATATCGATCTGACCGAAGCCGATACCGACATGGTTACATCGAGGAAACACGCAAGGGTTGTCAGAAAAGGCGACACCTATGCCGTCGAGGATTTGGAGTCCACAAACTTCACCTATCTCAACGGAAGGATGCTCTCGCCGAGAGTGCCGACAAAGCTCGATGAGGGTGACGTAATAAGGATTGGCAAAATCTATCTCGTTTTCTCAAGGGTGAAGACTGAACTGACATAAACTATTAAACAATCTTATCGACACTGAAAGGGATGCTAATGGACACACGAGTGCTGGTGAAAAAGTACAAACTTCTGGAACCGCTTGCCTCAGGCGGAATGGCAACGGTCTATCTTGCAAAAAACCTTGCAACTGATGAGATTGTTGTTGCAAAGATACCGAACTTCTCAGGCTTGCCGAACCGTGACAAGCTCGAGAAGCGCTTCATGAGGGAAGCCCAGATTCTTTCCAGGATTCACAGCAAATATGTAGTTAAAATCCACGATTTCGGCCAGGACGAAGTGACTCAGGAGTATTTCCTCATCCTCGAATACCTCCACGGCAAGACGCTTGAAGAAATATGTGCAAAAGAGAAGCTGCCCATCCCGACAATAGTTGATATAGCAACCCAGATTTCCGAAGTGCTCGACGACCTTTACCAGCAGGGCATTGTCCACAGGGACATCAAAACCAGCAACATCAAGATCACATCCGAAGGAAACATAAAGCTCTTTGACTTTGGCATCAGCAAGGGCGGTGACCTTCCGGCAATGACCCGTACAACCGATTTCCTTGGCACAATCCAGTACATGTCGCCAGAGCAGACCGAGGGCAAGGAAGTTGACATCAGAAGCGACATCTACTCGCTTGGCATTGTCATCTATGAGATGCTGTTTCAGAAGCTCCCGTTTGATGCGCCGTCCCCTGTTGAAGTGCTTGAGATGCAGAGGAAGCGTGATCCAAAGATTCCGTCTGAGGCCAGAGACAGAAATATACCGGCATCCATCCTTGCCATCATGTTCCGTTGCCTCGAGAAGAATCCTGACAGGCGTTTTCAGACACCACAGGAAGTCATTGCTGCGCTCTCGCTGGTTGCCGAGGAACTTGGAATCACAAAAAATGAACGTGACGAGCTGAGGAAGACAAGACTCACATCGGTTGCAGCCCTCGGTTCGCCGATGCCAACCTTCCAGAGGCGGGCACGTAACAGAATGATCATCATCGGTGCAACAATTTTAGCCCTCATTGCAGGAACGGTCGGTTCGCTTTTCGTTTTTAAAGGCTGCGCAAATCGTCCGCCTGACCAGATTGATTTCACCATCGCGCAGGGGGAACGGGCGCAGTTCTCGGTTCCGTTCACCAAACCTCCTGATACCGATACTCTCGGAGTTACGATCAGGGATATTCCGATAGGGGTTTCGGTTGCGATTGAAAAAGACGCTGCCAAACCGGAGAATTCAGACGTTTCATACTGGATTCTCACTCTCTATGCCAACTTGACCACCGAGCCAGGATACTACAGGTTCAAAACCAATATTCAGGTTGTCAGGAAGGGCGGAATTGCCGACGATCAGCTCAAGGAGTCGATTGTTCAGGTTGTGCCTGGCTCAATTGGAAGCAGGGCTATCAAAATAGGCGACCTTTCACAGATTGACCCATCAAAAAAACTTGATCAGGCCGTTGATATGGACGGCAAAATCATGATGCCGCTTGACCCGATCGCTGACGTCACCCATGCCTCAACACAGTATGACCCCAAAGAAAAGAAGCTCACATACAGCACGGCCGACAAAACCATCGAGTTGGTGGTTGGCAAGGACACTCTGACAAGCAACGGGCAGGAGCAGAAAATACCGGATGCACCAGCTGAAGTCAATGGCACGCTGGTCGTAACCCCTGATGTCGCTGAAACTGCAACCGACACAGAAATAACCGTGGATAAGGACAAAAAGGTTGTCAACTTCGTCTACAGGGAGCCAAACAAAAAAGCTTCAAAAGCCGAATTCACGGCTACCGACAAGGAAACAAAGGCTGAGCTGAAAGGTGTTTCAATCTTCATTGGCGGACTTTTCAAAGGCAAAACGCCTTTCGCAATCGAACTTCCAATCGGATCTTACTCTGTCTCGTTCAGGATGGATGGCTACAAACCCTTTGAAGGCCTGAACCTGACACTCTCCGAGGACATGCAGGCAAAGATGTCCAAAGAGATGGAAAAGGTAGAGAAAAAGCCTGACGAAAACAAGCCACCAGACAACAAGCCTGACGAAAAAAAGACAGGAACACTTATTTTGTCTGTTAACGTGCCATGGGGCAACTTCAAGGTTGACGGCCAGTCCTTCAACAACACGCAATACGCCAAAGTCGAGGTCAAGGAGGGCACCTACACGATTCGTTACAGCCTTCCGGTTGTCAATTTTTACGAGGAAAAAACAGTGACCGTTGAAAAGGGCAAGGAAGCAAGGTGTGTATTCAGCGTCAAATCCGGTGTTCTTATCGTAAAGACGAACATAGATATGTATGTCTACATTAACAAATCCCCAATGGGAGAAGATGTAAGATCGCAACCGAACTCCCCCTTTCAGATTGAGATTGCTGCAGGCACCTACAGGGTAAGGGGCGATAAGATGCATACAAATTTTGTGTTCGAAAACGGTCAGCAGATAGAAGAAAAAGAAGTTGTTGTAAAAGCCGGTGAACAAACGGTCGTCACATTCAATATAAAAAAGAAAACGCCTTGAGGAAAATCTATTTATTGATTGCAATTATTTGTCTTACTGGGCAGGCGACAGCCCTTGAGAACCCGCTCTCGTGGTGGTCGTCGTTTGGTTTCAGCGAGCAGAAAAATGCTGTCTGCCCCTGGGGTTTTGCTCCACCAATAATCGAAGATCGCACCTGGAACGTCAAACTCGACTCAGGAGTGTGGAGCCAGCCTGTTGCAACCGACAAAAACATAGTTTTTGTAACCGACACTTCGAAGGAAACCGGCAAGGCAAGCCTTGGCATCTATGGGCTTGGCGAAAACCTTGGAATCTTGAAAAAGTCTTTTGAGGTCAGCATCGTTGAGACAGCAGGGCTGAACAAGTACGACCAACCCATCACAACCCCGGCGCTTGCAATCACAGACTCTGGAGAACCCTTGCTTGTTTACGGCGATGGCAACGGGAAACTGCTTAGAATTCTTGGAACAAAACAGATTTCTGACGGAAAAATAAACGGCAACGAATTTGGCTTTGGGTCATCTCCGACCATTTTTGATGGCAGGCTCTACATCAGCGCCGACAACCGAACAACTTACATCCTCGAGCTTGGCTCCGGCAAACCCGCTCAAGAGGTCAAAACCGGTAAAATCGTGTCCACTTCGGTGACTGTCTGGCAGAAGTACGCCATGTTTGGCGATAACTCAGGCAAATTCTACATCATTGACCGGATCACAGGCCAGAAAATCAAAGAAATTCCGATTCCATCGATCGATGCCATAAGGTCAACGGCCTGCATAGCCACCTGGCAGGGACAAACATTTGCTGTGTTTGGCTCAAACCGTGGCATGCTCCACAGAGTCAGGCTGGACGACGGTTCTTTCACACTTGCAAGCCTTCAGGTCATCACCGGCAAAACTGGCAACGAGTTCTGGGCGACCCCGACTTTTTATGATGGATTCATCTATATTGGCAACGAAGACGGGACGCTTCATAAAATTGATCTGATGAAAATGACGGTTGCGAGCCGGCTGAAGCTTGATGGCAACTCAATCTTTTCGCAAGCTGTAATTAATAATGGCTTCCTTTTTGTGACTACAGGCAACAAAGTTGGCGATCCCGAGAAATTTGAAGGCGGACTTTTTGTTGTTGAAATCAAAACTTTCACGATGTTTCCCAATCCCGGTACCGTAAAAATAGATGGCGGTTCCTACGTTTCACCGGTATTTGCCGGCAACAGGCTGTTTGTGGCTTCAAGATCAGGGAAAATCTACTGTTTCAAGGGCATGGAACCAGACGTAAATACAGAGCCGCAAAAGCTGGTTTTCAGGGAGATCGCCTTTGATGCCGACAAGGTTTCGCCGGTATCGGTCAACGTTTCAAACTCAATCAGGTACACCAACATTTCTGGCACGGTCAAAACCATGCCGGAAGACGGCTGGCTGAAGGTTTCAAAGAGCGATTTTGCTGGCAATGAATTCTCCTTCAACGCATGGGTTGACCTTGATAAAGTCCAGTCCAGAACAGGAAAACTTGAGGGTCAAATCATTGTTGAGTCGACGTTTGGACTCGAGACAAAACAAAAAATCATTCCTGTTGAGGTCACCTTTGAGCCGTCACCGCCAAAATTTGTCCTTTCAAGACCATCGTTTGAATACAAGATCAGGACCTATGACAGAATTGTCGATTCACTGAAGGTTTCCCTGCGTCAGTTTGAGGATGGTTCGAAGCTTAATTTCGAAGTGAAGACGAATGACAACTGGTTCGAGCTGGGAAAAAAGATGTTCACGCTCTCTTCGGGACAGCAGTCCACTGACATTCCGATCATCATCGATCCTGAAAAACTCATCAGTGAAAACCCCAACAAGCTCAGTTACAATGGGAGTTTCACCGTTTCTGGAATCTTCAGGGACAAGCCGTACAACACGACAACCATAACAGTCTCGCTTGAGATAGAGAAAAGCCTGACCCTGATTGCAATTCCTTTCATCAGCGACTTGGAAACGACATATTCGAAAAATATTACTGAGTATGGAAAAACCTTCACAGACACTCACGATTTCGTGTTCACAAACTCATCGGGACAAGGGGAGATGACAATCTCTGAAAATCCTGCCATCGACTATGGCGACAGTGAGATAAAAAACTGGCTATCACTGCCAAAATCACCGATAAACGCTCAAAATAACAAGCTTGTGCTGCCTGTGAAAATATCAATTTCCGGACAAAAACCGAACAAAACCTATAGAGCAATCATCAAAGTCTTGTTCAATACCGGCAAGACAATCACCCTGAATGTTTATTACAAAACAATTTCTCCCGATTCGGTCAAACTGAGGTTTGTAATTGGCAATCTCAATTACTGGGTCAACAACCAGCTGCAGTCGGACAAGCTTGCAGCAGCCCCCTATATTTCATCTCATGGCAACACTATGGTACCGATCAGGCCGATATCGGATCCGCTTGGTTTTTATTATGGTGCAACGATTGAATGGGTGCCTGACATCAAGACTGTTCTGATGACAATGGGCACAAAATCCCTAAGGCTTGTCATCGGACACAACAAAGCCTATATTGATAATGAAGATGGTTCGATCACCGAAGCGGCAATTTCTTCGCCACCGGAGATCAAAAACGGCAGGACGTTCATTCCGCCAAAGATCATCACAGACACCTTTGGAGGGAAGTCTGAATGGATTGCGTCCTCCAAAACAGTAAATTTTGAGTTTTTCAAGCCGAGGTAACAGACATGAAGAAACTCGCAATTTTGGCTGTTCTGGTGCTGCTGGTACAAACTGTGCCAATGGTGAACAACAATGCTTTGGCTGCAGTTGGCAAATGGTCACAGGCCAGTGGAGACATTACGCCAATTTTTGATGAATTTTTGAGAACCGAAGACACAGGAAACACGGTTTGTGCAGTCTCACCGACAGGTGACCCTTATGTTGTCTGGCAGGAGTATGCTGCAGGCAACTACAAAATTTGTGTGTCAACTTTTGATGGATTCAACTGGGTTCCGCCATCAGGCGATTACTCCTATGACCCAAAATTTGAGGTTTTAAACGCATCGGGTTCGGGCACAAATCCTACAATCTCTGTCTTCAAGTATTACGATGGTTCAAGCATCCAGTACATCCCAATAATTTTTTACATAAAGTCTGGCGGATACCATGAAATGATCTGCACCTACCTGACAAGTTCAGGTTGGGTAACCACCGCCTTCAACACCTACCAGATTCTCGATGAACCGTTTGTCGCCACGGCTAAAGATGGAACAATTCTTGCTACATGGAGTGTTCTTGACGGTAACAACAACTACCAGCCCGTGTTCATGAAAGCTGAGCCAAAACTCCCGCTCGTGTGGAAGTATGCCAACGGTACACCGGTCTATAGTCCCCCAATGCCTATTTTCTCCTCAACGGCAAGTCACCAGCAGTGTCATGTCGATATGTTTGAAGACACCCCGTATCTGGTAGCTTCGAGGAGAGAGCTGAGTCAGGATGCTGATATTGCAGTGTTCAAGTACAATGGCACCGAATGGGTAGGCCTTAACACCACAACACCAACCATTGTTGGCGATCCCACATACGATGACAGCTCCCCGCGCATAAAAATGAATTCGTCGGGTTCACCGGTCATCACCTGGTTTATTGATGGCTCTGCGAGTAAAACCGGCATGTTTGCTTTCTGGAACGGCATTTCCTGGGTCAGCCCAGGCGATTCCCAACCAACAAGCCTCTCAACAAGATTTTGCTCGGGTAACAAATCTTATGAGCCTGACCTGGCTAGAGGAACGGGCGGAACTTTCCATATTGCGTTCAACTACCAGGATGGTGCAGACACCAGACTCATCTACACCCAGACAGACCTGACAAAATGGTACAGGGCATCCGGCGACGAGGGGCAGAACATTCTCAATTTTGGTCTGACAAACCCAAGCATTGATGTGACCTTGCTTAACAATCCATCAATTGCAGGTGACAGGGTTTTGCCAAGTGACAATCCGGTTTACACACAGTGGACAACCGATGCCGGTGTGGTGGTGGACTGGGGCATTGAAACCTCTCCCCAGATTGCCGAAGAAGCCAATTATTATGATGATGATGGCAAAGTCATCATTGCAAAGGATGATCACTTTTTCAAATTGAGGGCTGATGTCACCATTCCGAAAAAGCTTGGCTTCGGGGATATTACCTTCGACTATGTGTTCCCCTCTAAATGCCAGTTCAGAACTTATCTTGTTGGCTCTGTTGATATGCCTGACTTTTTCAAGATCGACAGCGCTTCAGACCAGTGGTACGAGCTGATTGACAATAACATTGACTGGTCAAAAGTTCAGGCCATAAGATACGTCAAAAAAAACGCAAAGCACGGACTGATCAGATTTGCAATCACATACAACGGCAGAAATCAGGCAGGAACATGGTTGACCAACAACCTGGATGTGTCCATTATTGAAGCGACAGGTCCAACTGGCCCAACAAATCCTACCTCGGGCAACAGGCTTCAAAGTGTGTCTCTCGTTGCCGAAACACCTATCTACACCGGTTCACATACAGTGGCAAATCCTGTTGACACCGTATCATCGCCCACGTTCTATCTTGGGGCAAACACATACAACGGCTTGATTTCGACTGACCCAAATGACTATGCAGAGTTTATCATTTTCATCTACCCGCTTGGCCCGTTCTATGAATCGGTCGATTTATATCTGGATGTCCCTGCAAATTCAAACATCGGTTACGCTTTTGATCCTTTGACAGTTCCCAGAGGTGCAGGCGTTCGTAAGTCACTTTTGAAAGTTCACGGTTCAGAGCGGACACCGGCAGGCTACCACAAGCTTACTGTTACAGGGAAATCTTTAAGGATTTTGGGCATCGTGCCTGTTTTGTTATCGGGGAATGTCGGCCCGCAGTACAACACAGCCAACCTTGAGCTTACAGTAAACACTGCTGCACCAAAACTCCTGTTGAACAAACGAGCCGACAGGGTTTCGGTTTCTCCAGGTTCGTACATTAATTACACAATATCCATCCAAAATGTAGGTGGCGCCCAGGCCACTAACGTTTCCCTTGAAGACCAGCTGCCAGAGGATGTCGACTATATAAGCTCAAATCCAAACGGCGCCGGTTCCGGTAAGAAAGTCGTGTGGGATGTTGGCTTGATCAATCCTGGACAAACCATTTACTATACCTTGAAAGTTCGTGTCAAACAGCAGCAGTTTAGCACAGGGGCAGCCATTGCAAATGTGGCCGTGGCTTTCTATAATGGCTGGCTTACATCGGCGGCAACAGTTTTTGTCATGGTCAGACCAACAGAGATTCCGTGCCCGCAACCACAGGCTGAACTGAGGTTTGTCACCGAGGGAGATGAGCCTGAGGCAGGAAAACCAATTGAAGGCAGGCTGTATATTTGGGATGGCTGCAACCCCTATTCGTTCCAGCTCTTTTGGGGCGATGACACCGACGAGGTGAAGGGTGATCTGGACAAGGAAGGCTATTACACGCTTCCACCGCACACCTACCAGACTGCAGGAACCTATCTCATTTCATGCCACGTCACCGATAAGTACAGCAAACAGAACATCATTAGAAAACACATTGTTGTTCACTGATGATTCTTTTTGGCTTTGAGCTTCTTTGAGACGAGCCTGTCAGCCCGTTTCCTAAGATTTTCGAGATCTTGCGCCTGTCCGGTCAGGACTATATTGTTTCTGCTGATTGCCAGAGCTTTGTTTGTCAGCTCGAGAGCTTTTTCGTAGTTTTTTTCACGGTGCTCCAGATATTTTGCCTGCTCACATAGAGCAAATATAGAAAATGCTGAATTGCTAGACACTTTGGCGAAATATTTCTGAGCCTCGTCGTGGTCGCCTTTTTTCTTGTTGAGCTTTCCAAGGTTGACAAGAGCTTCATCCTTTATCTGCGACTCCTCACAGTCCATCGCTTTTTCAAGGAAATTGATGGCCATTTCGGAACTGCCCTTGTTGTCTAAGTATCTTGCCATTCCAAGCATTTCTACGGTGTGGGAAAAATGTTTGCTCTCTGGATTTTCGTACATCGAATCAAGCACCGAAAGCAGAGTGGCCATGCTGGCGACGTCCTGCCTGTTGTGCTCGAAAACTTGTGCTATTTTTGCAGGGTTTCCGGTTCGGAGCCAGTCAAAGTAAACTTCAGGAATCAAGGCTCCGTCGATGTCGTCTTCCCTGTCATGTCCAAGCACGTTGACCTCGAGGCTTTTCAGCGAGCATGATTCCAGTCTCCGCCTCCAGACTGGACGAGAGAGATGGAGCAGGTCGATGTGGGGTTTGCCTTTCAGGGTGTCTTCAACTCTTGAGAGCAGGAATCTTGTGGCAAGCAGTGGCTGGTCAAACATCTTGCCGTTGAACGATACCAGATGGGTGTAGTCTTTGCCGATGGTTGAAAGCGTTTCAAGCAACGCAGGCTCATCGGCAAAACCCGGCATGAACAGCTGGATCACCAGAAACTTTGAACCGGTAAAAAAACCGATGCCCACCAAAAATGCGTAGGTTCCGGTTCCACCAGCCAAACCTGTCGTTTCGGTGTCGAAAAACAACATTTTTTCAGGGTCTGGTATGTCCATGCCAAGAATGGTCGAAATCTTTTCAAGTCTGAGCTTGCCAAAGTCGAAGGTCATCGATGACTCTGATTGAAAAACTTTCATCGAGCCAATGGATGTCCACTCTCCCCTGATGTGCTCATCAAGCGGTGATGTTGCAATTGCCTTGTTTTCTACCGGCTTCTTCTCGCCGATTATCCTTGAAAGCCTGTCCGAAAGGCTCATGATTTCGACCTCACAACAACAATTATTGTGGTTTTTTGTTTTTTTCAAGCTGGATTTGCCAAACTTGAAGTTTATTGTAGTATTGACTTATGAACTTTGATGACGCCAAAAGGATAATTAGCTGGGAACATGATTACTACGTCAAATACTTTCTTTCAAACATTACTGTGGAATTCATGAACTTCAAGGTGAAGGTGGATTCAAAAAGCGTCCATGAAATCCTTACTCACATGATTGATTCAGCTGACGACTTCTTCTTTTTCTATCTTTACACCGGCAAATTTCTTAAAGATTACGGCATTTCGCTGGATTTCAAAGATAAATTGCCAAAAGAAGCACTCGAAGTTCTTACGAGGATAAAAGACCTTGAAATT
Source organism: uncultured Caldisericales bacterium (assembly GCA_964472265.1). Lineage (GTDB taxonomy): Bacteria > Caldisericota > Caldisericia > JAAYUI01 > JAAYUI01 > JAGNLA01. Next base: position 32,810 of record CAYYJO010000007.1, read on the forward strand.
GAGGCGCTTTCAAAGATTAAGTGTGAAAACTACTTTGAAAACATCGTCCGTGAAGAAGAGCACTGGATTTCGCTTGGGATAGTGATTAACCACATCTCTGAGCACAAATCTTACCACATGGGTCAGCTCTTCATGATGGCCGATCTTGCTGGTATAAAGCTTGATGGGCACAAGCTACCATACGGAATCGAACCCTAGCAGTTTTTGCAGGCCAAAATCTTAAGGGCTATTTCTGCCGATTTTTCAGTTGCCTCCACGATATCGATTGCCGTTTCAAGGTCTTTGGCAGCAGCAACCAGCCCGTGCCTTGGCCAGATCAGCGCTTTTCTGCCGCTTTTCACCATCTCCACACTCGCCGTGGCAAGTTCTGTCGAGCCGGGTGGCAGGAACGGAACCAGTCCGAAACCGCCTGGAACAAAGACCGGAATTTCGGGAATGCGTGACAGCATTTCGTTAATTTTTTGTTCGTTTTGCTCAATCATCGACAAGGCAATGACATTGGTTGTGTGGACGTGGACAATGCACTTTTCATCGGTTTTTTCAAGTGCTTCGTGGATGAGCAGGTGCGCTATCATTTCCGATGAAGGTTTGGCGTTTTCGAGATCGAACCCAAACGTTTCCCCGTCGGCACCAACCCAAAAATATCCGACATCGTTTTCAGCTATATTCCGAAACCTCGAGCCAGAGGCTGTAATATACATTGAAAGTCCGGGCATAATTTTGACCGGGAGGTGGTTGAACGCGTTTCGGATTCTGCCGTGAGACCTGACCGAGATATTGCCTGCTCCTGCTTCAGCCCAGCCTTTTTGCCATAGATAATGGGCTGCATTTGCTATTTCATATTTCATGGGATTATGTATAGCCTCGCATCCCGAACCTGTCAACGTTTTGGACAAATAAAAAAAGGCCTGCTCATTGGCAGGCCTTTTTGGTCTGATTCAGACTATTTGAAGCATTTGTCAACAAGCTCCTGCGGTAGTTTCTTTGTGAATTTTGAAACCACAAACAGGGTGACCAGTGAGAACGGAAGGCCTATTGCACCTGCATCTATGAACACCCACGGTTTCCCAAGCACCGGTGTAATTCCGAAACCGCCTGCGATCTTGCCGTTGAAGAACACTGCATAGGTGAGTGAAACAACCAGACCAACAACCATCGATGCGATGACTCCAGCCTTTGTCGTCCCCCTCCAAAACAGCGAGCCGATGATGGTTGGCAGGAATGTTGCTGAGCAAAGAGAGAAGAAGAAGGCAGTCAGAACGGCGACAACGCCAGAACCATGATCTTCTATGTTTGCAAGCCAGAGGGAAAGCAAGAAAACGATGATTATCGCTATGAAGGTTCCAATTCTCTTCCACAAGAGCATGATTTTTGGATTCGGTTTTTTGATCACGCCATCTTCAACAATATCTTTGCCAAGCGATGAGCCGAGTGTGTGGAACTGGGCTGCCGATGTCGAGATTGCAGCAGACAGCAGGGAAAGCAGGAAGACGTACACAAACCATTGAGGCATAAATTTTGGATTGTTGAGGAATGTTGCAATGATGACGTCTGGATTGTTGCCTGCAGCCTGCATTGCAAGCTGGCCTGAATCTTTGAAAAAATAGACGTTTGAGAGCGCTCCGGTGATATAGGCTGAACCAACAACCAGAAGGATGAACAGTGAACCGATGCCAACAGCCCTGTTGAGTTCCTTGCCTGACTTGACCGTCATGAAGCGGACGAGAAGCTGTGGCTGGGCAAGAACGCCAAGACCAATTGCCATCATCAGCGAAGAGATGGATGTCCACCACAGGTCGGAGTTGAAGGCAGGGAAGGCAGCAAGCCCCTGGTGACCTGCCGCCGCCAGCTCTTTGGGGATCAGCTTTGTCAACTCCGCAAGCTGTGCATGGGCCGAGGTGATTCCGCCAAGGTTTATGTAGATTGAGAAAAGGAGGTAGATGCCTGCGCCTATCATGATTGTACCAAGGAATGCGTCAGCATAGACAACGCCCTTGAGTCCGCCGGTGATAACGTAGATGGCCACTATTGCCGTGTAGATGATAATTGCGATGATAAACTCAATGCTGAATGTAGTGTGCATGAATCTTGCTGCTCCGATGAGCACGGCTGCAGCGTAGAGCGGCATGAACACGAAAATGAACAGGGCTGAGAACCAACGTGCAAAGTTGGAGCCGTATCGCTTTGCCATGAAGTCCGGAAACGTCTGGGCTTCAAGGTTGGCGCCGAGTTTTCTCATGCGCTTGCCAAACACAAGGAATGCAAGGACGATGCCGATTGCGATGTTTAGGAAAACAACCCAGAGCATCTGCATGCCAAGCTTGCCGGCAAGTCCGCCAAAACCGATGATGGCTGATGATGAGATGAAGGCTGCACCGTAGCTGATGGCCATGAGATACGGGTGAACGTTCTGTCCGGCAAGAAGGAAATCAGCTGATGATTTTGTCTGTCTGTACCCGAGCCATGCCAGGAAACCCATGATGGCTACAAATATACCTGAAAGGATTATAAGCAGTGGGAGATTGACGGATACTTCCATTTAGTTCTCCTTGTTCCAGAAAATCAAACCCCAGACAGCTCCGAAGACAGCCGAAAGAATCATGAGGATGAACCCCAGGAATGTCGCAAAATCAGAAAATCCGAGCATAACGCCTCCAGTTTCGAATATGGATTTATGATAATTGAAAACCGAAATTTAGGCAACAGGATGAGTCTTGCGCCATTTGGCTTTTGAAATGGCCAGGCTGATCTCAAACAGGAGTACAACTGGGAAAGCGATGATGAGCATGGAAAGGCCGTCGTTTGGGGCGATGGCTGCAGCTAAAATCAAAATGATCAGCCAGATGAATTTCCTGGTTTTTGACAGCCATTCAGGAGATACCAGACCGATTGATGTGACAACAAAAACGACAATTGGCAACAGGAAGATTATTCCCATGCCAAAAATGAGGAACATGGAAAAATTGACGTACGAGGAGAGTGTGATCATCGGTGTCATGCCCTCGCCGAACTCAAGAAAAAACTGCCTTGCAAACGGAACCAGTGGCCAGGTTGCAAAACCAGAACCGATCAGGAACAGGATTATGGAAAGCGGGAGATAGGTGTAAAGCATTTGCCTTTCCTTCTTGAGCATACCAGGAATGACAAACATTGTCAGCTGATAAAGGATTATCGGCATGGCCAGGATAAATCCGCCGAGTATTGCAATGAAGAATTTGGTTGAGAAAGCGTCGGTCACACCTGTAAAAAACAGTTTCAGTTCCTTGACTCCCAGCGATGGGATTGGGGCAGTCAGAAAGGCAATGATGTTGTCCGATTGCCACCAGACTACGCATGAACCAACAATAATGGCAAACGCCATTTTTATTATGCGCCACCGCAATTCGTCCAGATGTGCAACGAGCGGTTTGGGTTTGTCCCGGATCACTATTTTTTCTGTTCCGTGGTGGTGTCTTTGGCTGTTGAATCCACGGTTTTGACCATATCGTCAGTGTTTTTCTTGAATTCGTCAATGCCCTTGCGAAGTGCCTTTGCAAATTCAGGAATTTTTGACGAGCCAAAGAAAACAAAGATGATCAGGGCTACAATCAGTATTATTACAATCTCTCTAATTCCAAACATATCGGCATTATAAAACCAAAGGCTGGCACTTCAAGCCTTATTGCTTGAAAAACGCAACCCTCACTTTTTTGACGCCAGCCCCTACAAGCGTGAACGGTTCGCCGTCCTCCACTCCGAAGAATGAAATCAATGGCATAGGTGGAGTATTGCCAATCTCAATGGCTTCCCCGTTTACGATTTTGTAAGCCTTGTTGTTGCTGATATAGTAACTATGTGGAGTGTTGAGGATATACCTTGAAAAACAGCCCTGAAGCAGGATTGATTGATTGTCCAGCGAGACGAGGTTGCCCGAAAGCTCTGGGGTGTCAGTTCCTTCGATGACATAGCCATCATCGGGTACGGGAATGAACTGTGAAGTTGATGTCACCCCTATTGTTTCAACATCCTTCCCAATTTTGAGACTGAATCGCTTTACGATTGAATCCTCATCAAGGGCAGCTGTGAAGAGGTACTGTTTTCTGAAGTCGTCCCAAACAATACTAACAGCAGGTTTTGTCATGTCTGAGGAGTGGACAACTTTCCCGTTCACGGGTTGGTTAAAAATGTTAACAGATTTTATTCCATCAAACTCTTTCAAATTGAAACTGTTGCCGATGAGTTCAAGGAAAACTGCGGTGTTATCGTGGAAAGCGAAAATGCCTTTAAACAAATTCTTTGATATGACTGTTTTGTTAAACATTAGCGTTGACGGTGGCACTTGATATATCTGTGGTGAAGGTTTGTCGTCAATCAACCTTATCAGTGTGTTGTTTGTGATGCCCCAGGGTTTGAGTTCTTTACCAAACTCCCAAACAACGGTTCCTGCGAAATCCCTAAGCCTTTGCGAACTGCCGGGGGAGTCGTCAACAGATATCTCGCTTGAGAGACCCGTCGAACCGCACCCGATGGTCAATGCCATAAGAATCAATACCAGATAGGTTTTCATGATTTGATTCTACCACAAGTGGGCATGCGTTCAAGTTACAGGTTTTTGGCTTTCCAATAGTTTAACTTAACTTGTGAGTCCAATATAATGTCAACCGTTTGAAAAAGTACAGTTTGAAAGGAGAAAAATGAGACAGGAATATACTAATGAACCGTATCTCAACTTGAACAATCCTGACCAGTACAAACTGATGCAGGATGCCATCGATTTCGTTGGCAAAAACCTTGGTGGACACTACGATTTGATCATCGGAGGGAAGAAAGTCCCAACAGCCGGAAAGATCACATCAACCAACCCCTCAAACCACGCACAGGTTGTGGGCACAGTCGGCAAGGCAACACAGGAACTGGCAGAACAGGCCATCCAGACAGCAGCAAAGGCCTTTGAAACCTGGAAGTTTGTTGACCCGCGCGAAAGGGCAAGACTGCTTTACAGGGCTGCCGGCATCATGAGGAGAAGGAAACTCGAACTTTCTGCATGGATGGTTTATGAGATCGGCAAGAGCTGGATCGAAGCCATTGCTGACACAGCCGAGGCAATTGACTTCCTCGACTTTTACGGCAGACAGATGGAGGAGATGGCTCTTCCAACCCCGATCACACCGATCCCTGGCGAAGAGAACAACTACTGGTGGATTCCACTTGGTGTTGGCGTCGTCATTCCACCGTGGAATTTTCCACTTGCAATTCTCGCAGGCATGACCACAGCAGCAGTCGTGGCCGGCAACACAGTTGTGCTCAAGCCAGCCTCGATCACTCCGATAATTGGTGCAAAGTTCATGGAAGTTATGGAAGAAGCAGGGCTCCCGCCAGGCGTCATCAACTTCCTTCCAGGCCCAGGCGGAGAAGTCGGCGACTACATCGTCGATCACCCACTCACCCGCTTCATCAGCTTTACAGGCTCAAAAGAAGTCGGCATGCGCATCAACGAGAGAGCTGCAAAGGTAAACAAGGGTCAGATCTGGCTCAAGAGGGTCGTTGCCGAAATGGGTGGCAAGGACACCATGATCATCGATGACAACTACTCAAAGCTCGATTTTGCAGCCTCGGAGACAATCGCAGCCGCATTCGGCTTCCAGGGTCAGAAGTGCTCAGCTTGCTCAAGGGTTATTGTTGTTGGCAAGCAGCATGACGAATTTGTGGCAAAGCTTGTCGAAAAAGCAAAGGCAATCAAGCAGGGCGACGCAGTAGACGGCAAGAACTTCATGGGCCCGGTCTCCTCAGACTCAGCATTTGCCTCAATCACCAACTACATCGAAATCGGCAAGAAGGAAGGAAAGCTCGTTCATGGCGGAACTTCCGACAGCTCCAAGGGCTACTTCATCACCCCGACCATCATCGACGACGTTGACCCGAACGCAAGGATTTCCCTTGAAGAAATTTTTGGGCCGGTTCTCGCCGTTTTCAAAGCGAAGGACTATGACGAAGCACTCAAGATCGCAAACAACACAGAGTTTGGCTTGACTGGCGCAGTGTTCACCGACAGCCACCACAACCTCATCCGCGCAAGGCACGAATTCCACGTTGGAAACCTCTACCTCAACAGAAAGTGCACCGGCGCACTCGTTGGCGGTCAGCCGTTTGGCGGATTCAACATGTCAGGAACCGACTCAAAAGCAGGCGGAAACGAATACGTCTCGCTGTTCATGCAGAGGAAGACAACATCTGAAAGGCTCGACGGCGT
>CAYYJO010000008.1:0-35983 GCA_964472265.1 uncultured Caldisericales bacterium
TATTGAAACGGTTTGTGTTGGAACTCGCAGTGAGATGCCGGTCATTTTTCCCTTGAGTTCCGGGAAGATGACTGCAACGGCCTCTGCTGCTCCTGTTGTCGTTGGAATTATGTTTGTGGCTGCATTTCTTGCGCGCCTGAGGTCTTTATGGGGGCCGTCAAGGATGCGCTGGTCGTTCGTGTATGAATGGACTGTCGTCATGAAGCCTTTTGTGATCCTGAACTTCTCGTTGAGAATCTTGACCACTGGCGCGAGGCTGTTTGTTGTGCATGAAGCGTTTGAAATGACGGTGTGCTTTGACGGATCGTAAGAATTGCAGTTTACGCCTCTCACAACCATGAAATCCGGTTCCTTGATTGGCGCTGAAACCACAACTTTTCGTGCTCCTGCCTGGATGTGATCCATGGCTTCAGCAGACTTCTTGAGCTTGCCTGTGGACTCAATGACCACGTCAACGCCAAGGTCTTTCCACGGGAGCTCCTTGAAATCCTTGCAGGCAAGGACTTTTGTCATCTTTCCGCAGCAGGTGAAACCGTCGCCTTTTGCTTCAATCTCGTGGCTGAAAGCTCCGTAAGTGCTGTCGTGCCTGAGAAGGTGGACGAGGGTCTCGGTGTCAGTGATGTCGTTGACTGCAACAACATTGTGTGATGGAAACCTATCCGCAAGGACTTTGTAGACCTGTCGTCCGATACGGCCAAAACCATTGATCGCAATGTTTGCCATTCATGCCTCCGGTTTCATTCTACCGGTTGCATTTCAAAATGACAAGCCACCGTTGTTTTTACCTACGGGCACCTGGTTGCCTTTGCAGTGACTGCGCAGATGTATCCATCACCAATCCAGCCAGAAACTGCAACACATGTTCCTACCTTGAACTGGGTGAGGTCTATCGGGCTGTACATGATGTATGTCGCATCTTTGTAAGTTACCTTGATGTATGGTGCGGTTGCCATTGATCGTTTTATTGGTACAATCGTGACCTTTACAACAAAGCTCGAAGTGGCAGGACACCTGTCGTATGTGATCTTGGAGGCAGTTATTGTTGGGGGTTTAGTCGATGTATCGACTGTTCCGGTAACGAGCATGCATGTGCCCTCATTTGCTCCACACTGGTAGCCCTTTGGAACGATGACTTTATAGTAAACTCCGTTGACAAAACCGAGATAATAGCCGTTGGCGCAGGCGTTCTCTGTCATCCAGAATTTGTAGCTAACTTCCGTTTGCGGACAACTGACCACTTCGATCTTGTAGCACTCGATGTAGCCATCGTTTATCGCACCGTAATAGCTTACGCACATCCCCTGCTTGATTGAGGAGCAGTCGAATGATTTCGGATAAAAGAGTTTGAATTCAGAACCATCGCGGTCGACTGTTATGTATCTGCCTGAACAGCTGGTTGAAAGCACCTTTGAAACGTAAGGGCCGGTACCTGTGCATCTTCCTGCCTGGACAGATATTACTTCAATGTAGTAGATGACGGCAACGGCAGTGTTGGAGCGTCTCAGGTAGCCGGTGATGGTAACGCAGGTGTTTGATGAAAGCGCTGCGCAGTTGATGCCATCCGGAAGAATGGCCGAATAGAAGTTCTGGCCAACCCTTACAACCATGTATGGACGGTCAGTGTTGCAGATCACATCATACACATAAACATCCCATGATTGTGGACACTCTGAAATGACAATCTTTTGTGCAGTGACAACGCCGTTTTCATCAATGGTTCCGCCAACACTTACGCAAGAGCCTTGCTTGATGGTTGTGCAATCGAAGCTGTCCGGGAGCTTTACGGAATAAACATCGCCAGCATCTGTTCGAACCTGAATCACTCTGGTTCTGCAATCGACGCCGACAACAACCCCTGAGAATGAGATTGATTTCTGTTCGGTACACTTTATTTCCTGAACCCACTGTGCTGACAGCATGTTGTTTTGCATCACACCGCAAATCCTCAGGCACATGCCTGTGTACAACCTGCCTGTAAAGTCAATGGGCAGCTGGATCATCCACTTTGTATTCTTGCTGTCAATAACAATGACCCTTCTGCTCTGGCTGTTGTACTCGGAAACCTTGGCTTCGATGCAGGTGAGGTCGCAGGTTGTGTCAGGTGTGAAGAATATAACAGTGTAAGTCTGGCTTTGAAGTTCAAGGCAGAACCTGTAGCATGAGCCAATGGTGAGTTCCTGGCAGAGTTCTGAATCAATTGTAACTTCCCTCAGCATTCCGCCGTGGTTAAGGTACGCCTTGCTGCTTGAGCAGGACAACCTCACAACTTTTGCGTTCCAAACGATTTTGCCATCACACGGGTCAGGGATGTCAGCGCATGATCCTTCGGTGAGAACCTCAACGTTACCGACAAGTTTTCCGGTTGGCTTGCCATCCTTGACTTCCAGGCAGAACCTGATGCACTTTGCATCGGAATAAAGCTTGCAGGCGCTTGTGTTGACCGTTATCGTGTACCTACCATCTGCTGCGATACACTTGATGAGAACCGACGTAGCGTTGCAGGTGACGCTGTAGACCTTGGCTGTGATTTTCTGGCAGTTTTGACCGCAGGCTGTTGAGTCTTCCTCAAGCCATGCGGCTTCAAAAGAGCCATCCGGCAGTTTTCCTGTGAGTGAAAGGCAGATTTTGACGCACATTCCCTGTGTCAGTCTTGTGCAAATATTGGGGTTGACTGTAATGGTTTGCTTTGTTCCCTCGAAGTCGAGGATAACAATTCTGTTTGTTTCGCAGTCGACAGAATCAATTGTTCCACGCATGATTTGTCCAGAGCAAACCGGTTTGCATTCCGACGCCGGCAGGATTTGCAGATATGTGACAACCGGAGGAAGAGCCGTAGTTGCTGCCTGCTGTTTCAGACACAGCTTCACGCAGAGTGGAAAGTAGTCTGGCGCCCATTTTTGCAGGATCTCCAAAGCAGCGTCTGACAGTTTGACCTTGATGATTGAGCCGCTGGAAACGATCCTTGCCAGTCCGTCGTTTGTGTAGTCGAGCATCTGCGTTGTTACTGTATCGCCTTCACAACTCCACTGGCATTCGGACAGATCAAGCTCTCTGGCGTCGAGCACAACAAGCGTGCCGTCAGCGACATAGTAACCGATGACCTGATAGCAAACGCCTTCCTTGAGGACTATTGTGCCTGTCTCAAGCTTTGTGAAGTTCCTGTCCTTCTCAAGGTAGGCCGTGTTGTTGGTAGGGTCAACCTTTCTTGCAACACCAGTCAGGGTTTCAAGCTCAGAGTCGCTGCACTCCTCGGCTGGCAGAATCTTGACATAGTTGGCAAGAATCACGCCCAGGTCAGTTGTTGACGTCGGATAGTTGCCACAGATTTCAACACATCTGCCGGCGATGTTCTGGGTGCAGTCGAAATCGGTCTTGGAAACATTCACCTTCCAAAGGTTTTTGCCGATGGACACCTTGATGATCCCGTTCTCGCACCCTTCGCCGACAACTGTTCCCCTGAACTTTCGGCCATCACAGGTCTTTATGTTTTCGCAAACTTCTGGTGGTAGCGGCTTTAAACCTGTTAGAACAAAGGTTTTTTTGTCCTTGTCCCAAACCAGGCACACCTCAAAGCATCCACCTTCCGTCATCATCTCAATGAACTGCTTGTTGTCGGTGAAGAATTTGATCGGACCGTTGCTTGTCTGGATTTCCATCAATGCGTTTGGCTGATATTTTTCGATTTTGCCCATCAGTTTTCGACCTTTGCAGGTGTCGCAGTCCTGATGGTCAATTATTTTGATCCAGCTCGAGATGAAGACGTGTTGTCCGGCATCCCTCTTTGCGCAGAATATGACAGTGTCGCCGTACTGAAGGTTTTGGCAGTCTGCACCGGTATATTTGACGGTGAATTCAGTTCCGCCTATGTCAACATAAACAATTCCGTTGGCGCAGTCGGTTCTCTTGATCACACCCCTGTAATATCCGCCCTCGCATGACTGGCACTGGTTCCCGTCGAGGAATATGATTTTTCCGGCAATCCAGGTGTTTGAGTTCTGGTCGAAGGTCATGCAAACCAGCAGGCAGTCGTTTGGATTTAGCATGACGTTTTGGTCTTTTACTATCATCTTGATGCTGCTGCCTGAAGGGTCGGTAACGACAGCCACACCTGACTGGGCATCATACTCATTCACCGTAACCTTTATCCATCGACCTTCGCAAGCGCATTTTGCGCAGTTTTCAGGGCTTAGAATTTTAATAATCCTTGCCTGGATCGCTCCCGTTTCGTCACGGGTCACGCAGAGCCTTACACACAACCCAGGCTTGAGTGTTGAACAGACTTCAACGTCCATGTTGAAGGTCATGAGTCTGCCATCAATGCTCACGGTTACCTGTCCTGCGTCGCAGTTGAGCGATTCGATCGATGTGTCAACGATTCTGCCTTCGCAGTCCTGTGTTTCCTGACAGGAAATCTCCTTGAACCAGAGTCCGACCATTTCGCCGGCTTCATTGACTGACACACAAACTTCGTAACAGCTTCCGCGGATCATTTTGCAGAAGTCTTCTGAATCGAACCTTATTTTTAGCGTTCTGGGTGAACGATCTTCGATTGTGAGAATCTCGGTTCCTTCGATGTATTTGTTTGAGCACCAAACCGATGTGACTTTGATTTTCACAACTTCATCGCACTCGCCAGGACATTTGTCCGATGGTGCAGTTTTGAAGCTGACCAGCGTGTATGGCTGGGTGCTAAAGTCGATGCATGCCTCGATGCACATGCCTTCCTGAATCTGCTTGCAGATGTCTGCTTCCTTTGCCACAGCCCTGAAAACGGCTTCTGTGGTTTTAAGCGAAAGGATGTTGTTTGTGCAGTCAACAGCCATGACTTTTGCAACCACGGTCTTGCATTCAACCGGTTGCTCGCACTCGCCTGCCGGAAGAGATTTCATGCTTACAAGGATCGGCACAGCTCCTGGAACCTCATAAACGCAAGCCTCGACACAGTCGCCAACCTTGAAGTCCTTGCAAGGATCAACGCCCTTTATGAGGATGTTGATTTTGTTGTCTTTTGTGACCAGCACCATTCTGCCGTCGGTTGCACAGTTCATGTCGCCGATCTTGCCCTTGTACGTTTTGTTGCACTCATAGGTTTCCGGTGGGCAAGGGATTTCTTCCATTGATTTGAGTGTTGGGGCAAACGGATTTGTTGTGTCGGCGCATGCCTTGTAGCATTTTCCAGGCACCAGTCTTTCGCAAAGGCCCTTCATGTTCGGGTCGACCGGAAGTTCAAGCGTCATGCCTGATCCCCACGGGCTTTCAATCACCTTCACCTTGACCTTCCCGTTCTTGCAGTCACTTGAGATGATCTTGGCCTTGATTATGCTGTCTGTGCATTCGACTGGCTGTTCAGGCGGGCAGTTGTCCGGGTTTGTCTCAAGAACGTTCGAAATTTGCTGGACGCCTGCAACATTGGTTGTAACGCAGAATTTGTAGCAGTTTGAGACGGTGAGTTTGCTGCAAAGTTCTTTTGAGATATTCAGAGTTTTGTCGCCATCTGCAGTGGACAGATTCACCGATCCCTTCTCGCAATCTTTGGCTGTCACCCGTCCGGTTATGGTTTCGCCTTCGCACGGGTTCGGACATTCGATTTTCTCGTAGCTTAGGGCAACTGGCGTGTCTTTTGTCGGGTCAATGCAGATTTCATAACACTGGCCGACTTCCATGACACAGAATTCCGGAGAGTTGAATGCTATCTTCAAAATCGTGTCAGTTCCAATCTGTCTGGCATAGATGATTTTGTTCTGGCAGTCGACTCTGAGTGGTTTTATCTGGATTGTTTCAATGCAGTCCCTGCACTCGTCGCCCTTGAGAGGTTTGACCCACAGGGCAAGCGGTTTGTCGCCAACCATTATAACGCAGGCCTCAACGCATGTTGCATCTACAAGGTATGAGGGGTCGATGCCTTCAATGCTTATGGTCATGGCAAGTTCTCCCTGGGCAACCACAATCTCTTCATTTTCACGGTCAAGCCTGATGAATTTGCCTTTTATATACTTGCCGGTGCATTCAGCGCTGTTGCAGTCGAAGGTAAATAACAAATTCAGAACTGGATTGTCATCGGTTGAAATGCAAGCTCTGAAGCACTGGCCTTTCATGATTCCAAGGCAGTCGGCGTTGTCTGGTATATTGTAGGAGTTGGTTTCTCCGTTGTTCGCTTTAAGGATTACTATTCCGCTGGAACAATCGGCGCTTACCACCTCACCTGAAACCCATTTGCCGTTGCAGCTGTAGTTGTCGGTGTCCCTGAGGCATCTGATCCGTTCGATGAACGTGGCTGTGACTGTTTCGTTCGCAATTGATCCGGTGACTCTGACGCAGACGCCGGGGGTGAGTCTTCTGATCAGGTTAAGGAGGACATCATTGCTTGAGTCTCCAACAACAAGCACCTTGCCCTTGTCTGTCTTGAGCGTAAATGAAGGCTTGGTTGCATCGACGCTTTCAACCGTCCCTTCCCACGTTCCGACGCCGGTTTGCGGGCACTGGATGAGTTCGGCGGATTCGGCAACCAACAGACCAGGATAGTCCGGGTTGTCGTTCTTTCCAACGATTCTCATGCAGTCTCCAATGACAGGCGTGAACTGGGCAATGCCTTCTGGCAGATAGAACTGGTGTTTGTCGCCATTCCAGCCATCAAGCAGACCGGTCGAGTCTTCCTGTGACCATCTCTGGAGCACGCCTTCAATGGTTTCAGAGCACCTGTCCGGGAACAGAAGCACTGCCTGTTTGGTGTCACCGAACCATTTGACTTCGCCTTCACCAAGGGCTGTTACCGGAAACCTTAAAGGAACGTAGGTGTAGCCATTGAAAATGAAAGGAACTACCCTTGGGTTTGTTGGATCGATGGGAACTTCCTTGCCATTGACCATTGCTTTTGACTTATTGATCCAAAGCTGAATTTTTACGCTCTTGTAGTTGATGTCTACGCGTTTTTCGGTGCCGTCCCACTTGATTTCTCCGCCAATCTCCTCAACCACATGCCTGAAGAGGAGGAATGTCCTGTTTTCTCTGATCATCACAGGACTTTTCATCATTTTTCTGGCACCATTCACATAGTAGTAAGTGTTGTCAACCTGGAAGATGATTGAGAGGTTGCAGGGGATTGCAAACTTTGGGAAATTCTCACCAGGCGTTGTGCACACCTCTCCACTTTTTGCTGTTTCAAGCCCTGTTTTGTCAACCGATGAGGCGTAGTAGCAAACGATCGTGTCGTTTGGGGCGTTAAGGTCTATGAAAGTGGTGTCAAGCTGCGGCTTCATGGTCATTAGTTCGTAATCACCAGCTTCACCGACTCGTCTGTATACATAATAGCCGACAGAATCAGGAATCTCCTGCCAGGAAAGCCTGACCATCCCGTTACCTGCCTGGATTGAAAGTTTAAATGTTGTTTCAGCCGATATCCTTGCAGGTACCGGAGCCAATGAAGTAAGAACAAGTAATGCTGCTGCCAATGAAAAGGCGATTTTTCTCATAAAACCTCCATAAAAGATGATACCATATTGGTAAAAATTGGCAAATCATCATGAACCGCAACAATGCTTGATTAAATGAGGATGAGCGGTCTTTTTGGAGAATCATTTTCAGTAAATAAACCGAACATCAGGTGAAAATGATCTCCGACCGATTGTAGTAAATAGCAAATTGCAGGGCGGGTTTACAAGCTTAAAAAATTGTTTTATTTACAAGGAGTGCAAGCATTGTAAAATGTCCTTTTGTCAGGAATTCTGGAGGTTATGAAGAAACATGGGTAACGAGAGAAGAATTAAGATGCGCAGGAAAGAAAATTTCGAGCTCAGGATCAAGCACTCGAACGTGCCAAAGCCAATGGCGCTGGGCTGGAAAGTCACGATCTGGACGATCGTTTGCATACTCGTCGTCCTTCTTGGAATGGGCATCTGGGCATATACAGGCAGAAATGTCGAAGCCTCGGTTGGTTCACAGAAGATCACAACCAAGGAGCTTGAATCAAGGGTCAGCATGATGATCAACCAGCAGTATCCGCAGGACAAGATCAAACAGATGACTCAGGATCAGCTTCAGCAGCTTTACACCTCCTATAGGGAACAGACTCTCCAGCAGCTCATCCAGGAAAAGTTGTTCTTTGAGGCAGCAAAGCTTGATAAAATCACGGTTACCGATGAAGAATACACGACCGAAGCCCAGAACATCATCACCACACAGGTGCAACCACAGGTCAAACAGCAGGGTCAGAAGTGGGAAGACTGGCTCAAGCAGCAGGGTTACAAGGATGAAACACAGCTCAGGGATTTCATCAAGTCAAACTCAAAAGATGAGATCAACTTCACAATCTACAAGAAGAAACTCCTTGATGAACCAATCCTTAACAAGATTGTTATCACCGATGAAGAGGCAAACTCATATTATCTCAGCATTGGTGCCAAGAGAATCAGCCACATCCTGATCAAGTACGACTCAACAAAGGACAAACCAGAAGTCGCCACACAGGCAAAGAAGACTATCGATGAGATCAAGGCTGAGCTTACAAAGGACAAAACAAAATTTGCTGAAATTGCAAAGGCAAAATCAGAAGACAAGCAGAAAGACCAGTCTGGCAAGGACACGGGTTCAGCTGTCAATGGCGGAGACCTTGGCTGGTACACTGTCGACGGCAGTAACCTCACAACAACCGATTCACAGGGTCAGACAGTGGGTCTTGTTCAGGAGTTCAACGACGTTGCCATGAAGCTCAACAAGGGCGACATCTCAGAACCGGTTCAGACAAAGTATGGCTGGCACATCATCACAATCACCGACACAAAGCTCAGGAGCGAAGCCTATAACATACCTGAAGGCGTGAGAATCGGTGGAATAAAGTTCGTAACAGTTGGACAGGCAGATGAACAGGGAAACCCAACCCCGTTACCGGCCGATGAAGTCAAAACAAAAGAAACGACGGCAAACACGGTTCTTGCTGACCTCAAGGCAGGAAGAATCTCCTTCGAAGAAGCTGTCGCAAAGTACTCAGAGGATCAGCTTACAAAGGGCAGCGGTGGTGAGTTCCCGTACGGCAACGACAGATACTCAAAAGATTCAAAGGACAACAAGTTCTGGGTAACCCTCGCCGAAGCACAGGCATCAGCACAGCAGGGCTATCCGTTCGATGTCGAAGTTGTGCAGGCAGTCCTCAAGGTTAAGCCGGGCGCCATTGTTCCAAACGTAATCAAGACCACAAGCAACCTCTGGATAGTCAAAAACATCGCCTACAGGGCAGCCAGGAAAGTTTCCTTCCAAGATGCCAAGGACGTCGTCAAAAAAGACATGGAAAGCACCAAGAAAAACGACGAAGCCCAGAAGTGGGTCAATGATAAGACTGCCGAGTATGGAGTCAAGAACGGCAATGCCTGGAAGACATTTACAACCTGGTGGGATCGCTACGTCGGCTCTCCGCTTTCAGACCTCGGTCTGTGGATAAAGCAGTTCATGGGCAAGGGCGGATCATCTTCAACGACAACAACGCCGTCAACAACCACTCTTCCGGGTGGCGACTCAACCACAACAACCCCGACTCCAACCCCAACAGACAAATAAATTGGAGGCATAATGGCTCAAATTGTGAGCAACAAGAGACAGGTCAAGAAAACCGGCTGGACAAGCTACCTACTCCTCCCGGCCGTCATTCTCGGACTCGTGATAGCGCTGCTTGCCGGTATGTTCGTATACGTTTACAGCAAGCGCAACGTGGCAAGAATCGTAAGGGATATTCCAATCACCGAACGTCAGATTTCTGTTGAGATCGACAGCATCAGGAAGGAAAATCCGTCATTCAAGCCACCAACGAACGCTTCCCAGGCAGAGCTCGACGAATCCTACAAGCAGAGCAGAAATGCTGCTTTGACCAGAAGAATGAACATGGCTCTGGTTGAACTTGAAGCCAGGGAAAAGGGTCTCGACAATGTTACCAACGCCGACGTCAACAAGAGAATGGAAGAGAATCTCCAGTATTACGGAATGACCGAGGAACAGTATCTTGTTGAAAACAATATCACAAAGCAGGAATTCTTTGATCAGACCAGGGAACAGCTCGTTTACGAAGCCGTGACCAAGGACATCTACAAGAGTGTCAAGGAACCATCAAGAAACGACCTTCTTCAGTACTTCGATAACGTGAAGTCCAACTATGAAATTGGCGAAACGGCAGACTTCTACATGTGCCAGGTCAAAAACATGGAAGATGCAAACAAAGTTCTCGAAGACATCGTTGCCGACCAGAAAAAAGGTCTCAAGATCGAAGAGGCAATGAAGAACGCTGTCAAGAAGCACACAACTGACCCCGAATCAAAGAAGACAGACGGTCTGATGAGAGACATTCCAAAAGAATACTTCTATGAAACACCGGAAATTGCAAACGCCATTTTCCCTGCAACAAACATCCCAAAGGAAGCTCAGCTGACCGTTGGTGTTGTACAGCCAATCATCACCCAGAAAAAAGGCGTATACATTATCCTGTTGCTCAAGAAAAACCCAGCACAGAAACCAAACCTTGACGGTGAATGGAGTCTTTACAACACACAGACACAGAAAACCGACAAGATCAAAATCATCGACATGGTTAAGGATGCCTGGATTGCAGAGCAGGGAAACTCTCTTGTTCTCAAGCACATCAACGAGCTTTCCAACCTCTATGAGGACGAAGTGTATGACAGGGTGAAGGGCAATCTTCCCTGGAGTGGTCTTGAAAAGTTCTACGAATCACTTCTGGGCTCAACCACCTTCTCCAAACTCATGGGCTGGGAGCAGTGATGAAGCCTCTGGTCAAGTCTTTGCTGGCTGTTGTTTGCGTTCTTCTGGCCATCATTTTGATCTGGTTCCTCATCTACACCGTTCCGGATGTTGCCACAAAATCAGTCAGGGGATACTTCCAATCGATCATCGACGCAGACTATCAAACCGCCTGGACATACGTTTTCCCCGGCTCCGACTTCATGAAACAGTGGGGCGGAAACACGCTCTCCTATGACAAGTTTGCAGGCGAACTCACAAATGCCAGAACAAGGGGCACGAAGCCAACCGCTTTCCACATCACAGCCTACCGCACAGAATTGGATAGAACGCTCGGAATCGATGTGCCAATTGTTACGGTCTGGACAGAGAACATTGTATCGGGAAATCCGAAAAACAGTGATCCAAAGGATTACTATCTGAGAAAGGACAAAGACGGGAAATGGAAGATATACAAAGGCATCAACCCGCAAAAGTAAACACTTCGCACACCCTTTCCGGTCCAGTTACATGGATCATCCTGGTTCTGTTTGTGATGGCCGTATTCGGTTTCATCTCAACTGTTACCAGCAACTCTCCAGCCACCACACTGCGTAAGTTCTACTCGCTTTGCATGGATGGCCAGTACTCAAAGGCCTGGGAAATGGTCAAGGCTGATTCTGACTACGCAAAGCAGTTCAACAGTGATCCGAAGGTTTTTGAGGAAATGTGGACAAGAACAAAAACCCACGGAACCACCTATCTCAAAGTCAGGATCGATGGAGTCACATTCTCTGCAAAGTCAACATCCGACAAGATGACGGCTGTTGTGGCCTACTCGTTCATGACAAGAGAGCAGGTCAAGGACAGTGAAGGCGTGGTGAAAAACCAGATCAACGACGCAAACCTTGGATACATGACAATGGAGAAGCTGAAGGGTGAGGACTGGAAGCTCACAACCCCCAACAGATAGACCATTGACCAAACCAATTTTGGACGATTACAAAGGATTGCTGTTGAACCGGCAATCCTTTGGCATTTTAAAGACTATTTTGTGAGGCGACCAGATGAAAGGAAACAAGATAGCATGGCTTGCTGTTGTGGGAGTACTCCTTGTATGGCTTGCCGTTGTGGCAGTCTTTGGAAGAACCCTTGATGGCAAGGTTGTTGATCTCAAGACAAAAAAACCGCTTGCAGGAGCATTTGTCAGAATCGGCAACATAACAACCCAGACTGATAAGGATGGCAATTTCCACAGATGGGGATTTATCTCCAGTTCAACCGATGTTCTTGTGACTCATCCTGCATTTCTCCCAGCCACCAAATCACTCATTGATGTAGATCTCTCAAAGACTCTTGAGATCGGCGTAACAGAAGCTGGCTATGAAGAACTACTTGCAAATGCCAAAATCTATCTCAAAAGCCTGGACTCAATCGTTTTGAGGACGACCAACGATACCTATGTTTCGCCAAGCCGGGGCGACAAAACAAAAAAAACTATCGACAGAACCGAAAATGTTATGATTTACACACCAAACATTGTCTGGTACGTCGTCCAAACGAGCCAGTCATCCGATGGTAAAGCTGCAAAGCAGGAAGTGATTGTTGTTGGTTCCGACCCTGAAACTCCTGGTGTAATCAAAATGATCCCGGGCAAACCAACTCCGATTGTCTACATCTACGAAAGTGACAAAACCGGCTGGGAAAAGTTCAGCATTTTAGACAGGCCAGACTTCAAGATTCCATTCCCGGACAAAGACCCGAAAGAAGCCCTCATCCCTCTCGATTCGTTCGGCAACACTTCAGAATACCAGATCATCGACGATGGTTCAAAAACCATTGATGGTGAGCCACTTGTTTCATGCAAAATGTACTGGCCGGAAGATTCTCTTCTTCGTGGAAAGTCGATCACCTACAAATTCAGGAAGAGCAACGGAAACTGGTACGACATCACATTCTTTGACAACGGCGCAAACCCGGCAAGCGACCCGGGCAGCTATTCATTTACACTTCTTGACGACAGACCAGGTTTGATGGTACAACTTCCAAAGGATGCAAAAAATCTCAAAGTCGATCAACAATAACAGGAGAGCGCATTGCCGATAATCAACACGATCACCCAGGTTGGGAAGTCAATCCTTTGGGCTTTACTGCCCAAGGTTCCTGGTGGCGTTTCCATCCCCCAAACACTTTTTGACATCGTTGTCATTGCCATAATCGTCTATTTTGTCTTGAAAGTAATTCAGGCCAGCAAAGCACTTCAGCTGTTCCAGGGGCTTGTGATTTTCGTCATTGCCCTCTGGCTTTCTGAACTGCTGACAAAATGGATAGGGTTGATCGCCGTCAACTGGGTAATAAGGCAGATTCTCCAGATTCTTCCGCAAACTCTTCCGATTCTGCTTGCCATACTCTTTCAGCCGGAGCTTAGGAAAGCCCTTGGTTCTCTTGGAAGAAAATCCGTTTTTGGCAAAGCAATCGACATGCTGGAATCCGAAGAGGTTTCAACAATTGTAAGATCAGTATCATCGGCAACAAGTGCAATGTCGCAAAGAAAATGTGGAGCGCTCATTGCAATCGAGCGTCAGGTCGGCTTGTCCGACTACGAGGCGGAATCGACCAGAATTGACGCAACCGTATCAGCTCCACTCATCGAAAGCATCTTCTTCCCCGGTTCCGCTCTTCACGATGGCGGAATCATAATCAAAGGCGACAGGATTTCATCGGCACGTTGTGTTTTTCCTCTTTCAACCGACCCCAACCTTGAAACCGAGATAGGTACAAGGCATAGGGCAGCCCTTGGTTTGTCAGAGGAAACCGATGCAATCGTCATTGCAGTCTCTGAAACGACCGGCATCATCTCGATGGCAACATCGGGTTCGCTGACACGACATCTTTCGCCTGTCGAGCTGGAAGGACTTCTCAAATACATGCTTGTAAAGCCCAACAAGGGCTGGTTTGGCAAGAACAGGAGGAATGGCAACCATGTTTAGGGGACTGACTTCCAACCTTGGCCAGAAAATCACCGCCGTTCTGATCGCTCTTGTTCTGTGGCTATATGTATATACGCTCCAGGGCCCTGAAATCACCAATACTTTTACCGCAAAGATATCAATCAGGAATATGCCTGAAAACACAAAAGTCACTTCGACCCTTGGATATGCAAAGATTGTTCTGCGAGGCTCAAAAAAATTCATGGATGAAATAACGCCGGAATCGATAAAAGCCTATGTTGATCTGCTTGGGAAAACTCCAGGTCAGTTTCAGGAACCAGTGATGGTGGATTTTCCGCAATCAGTCAACAAGTCCAGTGTAACCCCAGAAACGATAACCCTTACACTTCAACAGATCGGCACAAAAGACCTTCCGATTGAATGGAAATTCACAAACCAGTCATCGGTATCAATGGTTGTCAAATCGCCTGTTTTCAACCCCCAGAGGCTGAAAATAACCGGTCCGGAGAGCGAGCTTTCGAAGTTCACCAAAGCCCTTGTAACAATTGACATGAGGCTGATAAAAGAGGGTGGAACGAGACTAAAACTCCCTTATGATCTGATTGACAATACTGACAAGTCGCACACGGTTGACGAAGCTGAAATACTTGGCGTGTCATCGTCTTTCTCGACAATTGATGTCGAACTCCAGGTTGACAGGCCGGTCAGGTCGAGAACAATCGGTATCCAGGCAAAAACATCAGGCAATCTGCCGTCAAACATTGCTCTGGTCTCACTCGATGTTGAACCAAAATCGGTCAATCTGCAAGGAGACTTTGAAACCATAAACAACATAGGGAAATTCATAAGCACTTTGCCAGTCAACCTGAATGGTCTGGTTGTGGACACCGAGATGGATATTGGTTTGAGTCTGCCAAAAGGCGTGACTTCTGACACAAAAACAGTTCATATAACCATCAAGGTTGAGCAGATGCAAAGGACGAAGGTAAAGGTGTCCATCGAGTCAATCGATAATCCTGATGGGCTTGATTATACGGTCTCAACAACTTCGCTTGAAGCGTTTGTCGAAGGGCCAGAGTCTTCAATTAAAGATGCTTTCCTGGCAACAGGCAAAATCAGTCTCAAAGGACTTACAAAGGGAACCCACACCGTCCAGGTAGAAATCACCGGTCTTCCGGCCGATGTCGTTGTGATCCGCAATGTAACGGTTGAAGTCGAGATACAATGAGGCTGCTTGTTTCGGCAAGACATGTCTGGGGAAAAGACAACGACACAAACTCGATTCTTGTCGAAAACGGCAGGATAAAATCCTTCGGATCGCGAGAAAACCTTGCGATGCTTGCCGATAACGTTGTCGATTACCCACACAACCTGATTCTTCCAGGGTTTTGTGATGCCCATCTCCATCTTGCCTGGCTTGGCGAAAATCTGACAGGTTGTGATCTCAGAGGTTGCACATCAATTGAGGATTTTGCAGGCAGACTGCAGACTTGGGCAAAGAATATAAAGTCCGATGAAGTCCTTTACGGGTTTGGCTGGGACGAGAGAACCTGGTCAAAACCCGAGAATATCACAGGGAAGATGCTTGACGACATCGTTCCGGGTGTTAAGGTGTTTCTCACAAAAGTTGACGGCCACTCCTTCTGTGCCAGCAAAAAACTGATAGAGACGCTTGGATTGAACAGGGATACTCCTGATCCTTCTGGCGGAAAGATAAACAGGGACGTTGACGGAAACCCAACTGGTCTCCTTTTTGATAACGCTTCAAAACTCATCACTTCCAAACTTGGCATCACAGGCAAAGAAAAAGAGTTTAACGCCGCCTTTGACCATCTCCTCTCAAATGGCGTCACATCGGTGAGGTCGTTTGGGTCGCTTGACAATTTCATCGAGCTTGGAAGGATGTCGCAAAGTTCTGATGAATTGCCGCTTCGTGTCTGTGCCTGTGTTCCTTATGAGGACATGAAATGGGCGTTTGATTTTGGCCTTAAAACTGGTCAGGGATCCGACACCTTCTGGGTTGGCCAGATAAAGATGTTTGCCGACGGTTCTCTTGGCTCACGGACAGCGCTTGTGTCCAAGCCCTATCCTGATGGTACATTCGGAATCGAGGTCATGACTACAAGGGAAATGGCCGATGTAGCCAAGGCTGCCCATGAGCACAACCTCGGAGTTGCAATCCACACAATCGGCGATGTTGCATCGTCGAGAGTGGCAAGAGTGATGAAAAACACGAACATGCTTGACACAATCGAGCATCTCCAGAGCGCTGACCCCGACACGATTAAAGACGTTTCAACCACACAAACACCGGTTATTGCAAACCCGTGCCACATTCCCCTTGATGACGAGGCAATTTATTCCGACTGGAAAGAGATTGCCCACATGGCTTACCCGATTGCATCACTGCTTGCTGCAGGTGTGCCGGTCGGCTTTGGGTCTGATGCGCCTGTTGCAACTGCCAGCCCCTTCTATGCGATCGCCTGTGCCACGACAAGAAAAGGCGTTTCAACCAGGCAGGTGAACCCACGAGAGGCTATAAGTTTCTCGGCAGCCATGGACTGTGCCACTAGCAAATCAGCAAAAATAATCGGTGGCCCTGAGAGAGGAAGGATTGAAGAAGGTCTAATGGCTGACTTCATCTTGACCGAAGACTTCAGGGGTTCCGACCCGTGGGAATGTGCCCGGACTAAGATTGTTGCAACCTACGTTAGTGGAAAACAGGCATGGCCAAGAAAGCCCTGATCGCTCTTTCAGGTGAGGCCACCGACGTAGATTTTGAGATAGCAGGAAAGTGTGATTATTCCATAGCTGTTGACGGTGGGATAAGACACTTCATCAAGCGAAGCATAAAGCCAGACCTCCACCTTGGCGATTTCGACTCAACCGATGAAGCCATGTTTGATTTTGTCAAAAAAAACTCGATTGAGTCGCTAAGATACCCAAAAGAGAAAAATGAGTCCGACGGTGAGCTTGCCATCTCATACGCAAGGTTGAACGGCTTTGAGAAAGCTGTTCTTGTCGGACTTTCGGGGCTGGACAGACCAGATCATGCCATGTTCAATCTAGGCTTGATAAGGTATGGCAATGATCTGGGCATTGAAACTGTCGCCATTTCAGGTGGATTCGAGATTTTTGAAATCACGGGCACAAAATCAATCAAATCAAACCCAGGCATGATCTTCTCTGTCATGTCACAGGACAGGCCATGTCATGTCAGGCTGGATGGTTTAAAGTATCCGCTTGATGGTGAACTGAAACCTGGCTCAACACTTGGTTTAAGCAACATCACACTTGGCGATTTCTCGGTTCGTACAGATGGAAGACTGTTGGCCTTCCTGCAAAGAAAATAGCTACCTACCGAGCTTTTTCCAGACCTTTGTCAGCTTGTCCACCATGAAATCAATGTCTTCCTTGGTGTGTGAAGCCGTGACATTTGCCCTAAGTCTTGCTGTGTTTGGTGGAACGGCTGGTGGAAGAATAGGCATTATAAAGACCCCTTCTTCAAACAGCATCCTTGTGGTTTCAAGCGTCGTTGCTTCTTCATGAAGGATGATTGGGACGATGGCTGTCTCGGAGTTGCCAGTGTCAAATCCTGCCTCGTGCAGGGATTTGATGTAGTATTTGATGTTTGACTGGAGATTCTGAAGCCTCCACTGTTCTTCCTCCATTATATCGAAAGCGACTCTTGCTGACGCTGCAGTTGCAGGGGTGAGGGCAGCCGAGAAAACGAATGCCCTGGCGTTGAGTTTGATATAATCGATGAGTTTCTGGTTTCCGGCAATGTATCCGCCAGAGGCCGGGATGGTTTTTGAGAGGGTTCCCATCTGGATGTCGATCCCATCTTCAAGGCCGAAATGCTCAAGAATGCCGTGTCCTGTCTTACCAAGAACGCCTAGCGAGTGAGCCTCGTCAACCATCAAAAGTGCGTTGTATTTTTTTGCCAGCCTGATGATCTCCGGAAGCGGTGTGATGTCTCCATCCATTGAGAAAACCGAGTCAACAACGATGAGTTTTCCAATGGCTGTGGACTTCTTGAGCATGGATTCAAGGTCTTCGGTGTCGTTGTGCTTGAACCTGCTGAACTTTGCCCTTGAAAGCATGCAGCCGTCGTAAATTGAGGCGTGGACAAGGTTGTCTGCAAAGATTTCGTCGCCATGCCCACAGAGCGTTGAGATGGCTGTGAGGTTTGTTACATACCCGGATGAGAACGCAATTGCGTCATCTGTTTTTTTGTACTCGGCGATTCTTTTTTCAAGCTGAACGTGAAGGGATGTTGTTCCAGCAAGAATCCTTACTCCGTGTGTGCCTGAACCGAATTTCTCGATTGCATCTTTTGCTGCTTTGTCGATTTTTTCATGACCTATAAGGCCAAGGTATGAATAGGTTGTGAAATTAAGATAGCGTTTCCCGTCAATAATTACGAACTGGTTGTCATTTGCCTGGATCTCGCGCAGGTAGAAATAATGGTTTGTTTCCATCAAACTGGTCATGCGCTTTTGGAAGGCGTTGATTCTGTTGTCAAAACCGCTCATATACCTCCTTAAACATTAGGAGTTTACCAGCAAAAACCACAATTACAAGCGTACGAGGCGCACGAGGAACCGCTCAAGCTCCCACAGTGGGATTTTGTAAGGTTTTGTTTCGGCCACGTCGAACCCCATCTGCCTAATTCTGCCAGCGAGTTTTGGCAGTTCGGCAATCTCGTCCCTGCTCTTCCAAAGCAGGACAGAACCCGATTTTTTTAAGTAAGGTTTTGCGTATCCGAGCAGAAGTTCAATGTTTCCAACCGCCCTCGCAACGGTTACATGAAAAGAACTGATGAATTCTGGTCTTTTTTTGATGATCTCCTCAGCTCTGCCATTTATCACCTCAACGCCGGACAGTCCAAGTTTCGTGGTCAACTCCTCAAGGAATCTTGCTTTCTTGCCAATTGATTCGATTGCAACAAGTCCAAGTTTTGGAAATGCGATTTTTATGGCAAAGCCAGGAAGACCAGGCCCCGAACCGATGTCAACAAGTTTCCCTGCTTCATTGAAATCAAATGCCAGAGCTGATGCTAAACTGTCGCAAAAGTGCTTGGATGCGACTTCATCAGGATTGGTTATGGCCGTGAGGTTGAAACTTTTGTTGGTTTCAAGCAGGAAATCACAGTATTGCGAGTACTGTTCAAGCTGTGAATCGGAAAGGGCGACACCATACGATGCCGCCCCCTTTTTTAGCAAATCCTTGTTCAGTTTCACTTTCTTGTTTCAATCCTTATGTGGTTTCCTTCCACCAATATCTGGCATGAAAGGAAGGATGAGATGAGATCGATTGGAACGAGCAGTCCGCCATCCTTGGTTTTTTCTGTTTTTGATCCGAGATCGACCCTGAATGTGTCCAGGTCGACTTGTAATGTTGCGTAGGTCTTGTCTGCCTCAAACCCCAGTTTTCTGTTGCCGTGAGTGAAGAAGACCGATGTTCCGTCCTTGGCCGTGTTACCGGAGAGCGGAATTAGAGCCGGGAAATCTTTTGTTGAGAGCATGTAGCCGTTGTCGGTTTTTGCAGGCATTCTTGATAGTCTGACCAAACCGTGTGCGCTCCTTGCGATCATTGAACCGGTTGCAAACGAGAAGGCTATTGATTTTACAACGACCGGTATGGTCAGGGTTCCTTCACCCAGTGTGCTTCTGATTTTGAGTGTCACGGCTTTTGGTGTCTCGCCTGTTTTGTCCAGAGTTATCTTGACCATTCCAGCGTTATTTTTGACAACTCCTCCATCAACAGTCACCTTCGGATCTTCACAGGTGAACTCTGCCGACATCTCGCCTGATCCGGTGTTTGTAACCGTGAACCATGCCGAGAGCTGGTTGTCAGACTCGTAGCCTTCGAGGACTGGCTTTTCTGGGTAGATCGTAAGATTTGTCACTGTGCTTGAAGCTGTAAGAAGAGAGAGCCTTTCATGGGTGTACTCAAAGATGGCAAGCTGTCCGTCTGAAACGGCCATGAACATCGGCTCAAGCAGGTCAAACGGCCTGTCAGAATATTCGTCGATTGAACCCGGTGTAGAGTAGATCGACTCTCTGCCAAGGTTTGAAATGAACGTGCCGTCGCTGTCAAAAATGGCGATCCTTGAGTTTTTGGTGTCAAGAATCCAGATGAATCCTTTGCCATCAACCTGCATTGAATAGGGTCGGTTGAATTTGCCCGGTGCTGTTCCAAATCCGCCAAACTCGAAGAGAAAGTCGCCTTTTGTTGAATAAACCAGCACTTTTGATTGCACGCTGTCCAGGATGTACAGTTTGTCACCGATCCTCTGCATGGATGAAACACCAAGGATTTTGCCCTTGCCTATCCCCCTGACTCCAAACTGTCTGATGATTTCGACCTGGCTTGGATCCTTTTCATCTGTCAAATACGAGGAGATGACTTTGATTGGTGTGTTCGAGACCGATTCTGACAGGTAAATTAATCCATTTTCGTAATCGGTTGCGTAATCGTCGATCATTATGGCTTCATCCGTTATTGCCGGAATCATTCTTACGACCTTGTTTTCCTTGTCAGCGATCATGATGACGTAGGATTCTCTTGCTTCAACGATGCCCGTCGTGTATCCGCCCTCGAACTTCAGCTGCCAGACGTAATCGAGCGGATTGCCTTTCGGAAGCTCGAATGTCAGGTTTTCAATCTTGTTGCCAAGCCTGCTGTATCTTGTCATGTAATCCCTTGTGTAAACGATGAGGTTTCCTTCAGGGTCAAAGTTGAGGTCCCATGGAAGCAGGAACTTGTTTGGTCCGGTTGCGCACTTGTTGACGATGGGTTTCAAAATGAAGTCTTTACCGCATGAGGCCAGCAATGTCACATCCTTGCTGTCTCCGAGGTTCATTTTGCCTTTAGTCCAGAAATGTCCGAAATTGTCGGCTCTGAAGTCACCCAGACCGCCTCTGGTGAGCAGTCCGCCCTCGCCAAGTTTTACCTTTTCTATGAATTCGAAGTCGGAGTCGTAGTGTTCAACTGAGACGCCGACGAAATCATCGGTTATGAACCAGTAGGTTCCATCGGTGTCACCGACGGCATACATTGGCGACATCTTGAAATCCTCATCATTTTCCTCATCGTATTTGACCGTTTTCTGCTTGATGAGTTTGAAGCTTGAATAGAAGAGGTAAAGTGACCAGTCTGGCGGGCCAAACCAGTAATATGGCCTCTCATAGACCAGAATTTTGCCGTCAGCAAGCACCTGGAGTGTTGAGATGTTTGTGATGACAGAGTCTTCGTTGTCGTATAGCATTGTGCTGCTTATTTTTTCACCTTTGGGGGTATATTTGAGGACAACACTGTCGCCGTCGACAAAGAGGATGTTTCCATCCGCCGTCAGCTGCAAAGGCACCTGCCCTGCAAGACCACACTCTTTGAACTTTTCACATTTTATCAGCTTCCAGTCTTTGTCGTAGAAAGCAACCGATGTTGTGAACTTCAGAATTAGCGAACCGTCGGGGAGGATGAGGAAGCTGCTGTTCCCATGCTCATAATCATCGCCGTACGGGTGAAGCAGGTTGTTCCAGGAAATGTCAAAATCTTTTGAAGCAGTTTGGGGTAGGCCAAGGCATCGGATGAACTTTCCGTCCTTGTTCCAGACCTCGATGCCCCTTGTTGTCCAGAGGTACACCTCTTTGCTGGTGATGTTGTAGTCGACCACCCTTGAAACCTCGGCGTCTGTCGGGCCAGAGGAGATGAGCGTTGATTTTCCGTAGTCTGATTCTACGGGGAAGCTGGTTTTGTCTTCAGTTTTGACATTGCTTGTCGGGTATGGAGTGAAGCTTTCGGTTTTGGTGTCCTTCGGGAATGTGAGCAGGAAGCTCTGTGATTCGGCGTTGATATCCCCTCCAAAACCCAGGTCAAGCATGGCAGTGAACGGCATTAAAACTGATCCGTCCTTGTCCATGACCGGTTTTGCAAGCGGTATCTCTGTCTTGAACTCGCCCACCCTTACGGTTGCCTTGTCTGAACCGACCTTGCCAGAGACTTCAAACTGCCCTTTTCCGAGCGTGAAATCATCTCCGGAAATATTTGATTCAAGTCCGAGCATTTCGGCTGTTTTTGAGATGTTGATATAGTTTGTGCTAGAGATCGTTGTCATTGGCGTGAAATCGGTTTTGGCAATGTATTCTTTCGGGGTCATCAGGAATTGCTTGTCTATTGTACCGCCGATTGATGTAACAGGAGTGAATGCACACCAGACTTTCTTTACAGCCTCGGAGCCATCGGCCGATTTGACAGTGATTGTTAGCGGGGGCGCACCTGGTTTGGCAAGGAGTACGAACTTACCTTTGGAATCAGCTCTTGTGAGTCTGCCGTTGACGCTAACGATGGCATCGGGATTTGTTTTGCCTGACAGCTGAAAATCCCTTTCCGGAAGCAGGTCGCCGTCTTTCACGTTGAGGTTAGTGATGTCCAGGTTGGAGTTGCTTGTTTTGGCTTCGAAGACCCTGACCCTCAGGGTGGCCTGGTTGTCGCCGGTGTTGATGTCTCCGTCAACGGTTGCCGTTCCAGTAAACTCGAGGATACCTGGCTTTTCTTGCTGCGGTATTGGGAAGGTGATTGTTCTTTCTGAATACCTTTCGATTATTGGAATCGAGTCTGAGGCCGAGAGCTGGTCAATCTTTACGTTTATGCCCTCAAGCTTTGTATTGCCGAGGTTTTTGACTGTGACGACCAGTTTTCCGCTTTCACCAACTGAAATCTTTGACGGTTCGCAGCTGAGGCCTGAGAGGGTGAGCGATGCATCTGGTTGAGGTCTAAGGTTATAGGTTGATAGATTGTAGAGGAGCTTCATCTCGGATTCCGATTCAAACTTTGGAAGCATGGAAAGGTAGACGTTTCTGGCATTGGTGGCGATAATTTGCGAGTTGTCGTCCGATTTTGCAGCGATGGTTGCCGTGTCGACACAGCTGCTCCAGTTTCTGTTTGGGGGAACGTTGGAAGCGATCGTGCCAATTTTGAGTTTTCCAGCAGGAATGCCTGTAAAAATTGGATGGCTGGAGTCTGCTACATTTACAAAAACCTCTTTGGTTTGTTCGGAGTCGTAATCGTACTGGCTTGAAAAACCGAAGATGTCTGTGATTGATGAGTAAACCGGCATGCTTGTTGACTGGCCGAGGCAGTCGAAACCGATTATTGTTCCACCAGACTCCGAGAATTCGTTGAGCGCTTTGATCAGCGACGTGTTGTACGGGTTTGTGTAGTCGGGCGTTGCCAGGAAGATAGTGTCACAACCGAGATTTTTGAAGTTTTCATAACGTGTGCCAAACACCATTTCCCAGTACGAATCTGAACCGATCTTTGCCAGCTCTGTCGGTGAGGAGCCAAGCGTTTTGCTTGCCTGGTTGAACTTGTCGATGCCAAAAACCTTGTCTGCCTTGAGTCTGTTGAACAGGTACGAGATCAGAACGCCGGTTTTTGAGGTTTCGGCATCTGTTATGAAGAGTTCTTTTTCAAATACGTTGTCTGTTGGCAGCTGGTCTTTTTCCTCAGATGTCACCTCAAAACGAACGTTGTGTGTCCCTGTGGTCATGCCGTCAAGGATGAATGTTGTGGGCTGATAATCATTTACATCGATGAGCTTTATCTTTCTGTTGTCAACCTTCTTGCCGTCAATTAGGAAGTCGACGTCAATATTGTTCATCTTCTTTGTGCCATCGTTTGAGATGTCGAGCATGAACCTCAGACGTTCACCTGGTTTTTTTGTGAAGAAGGTCGTGTTGTTATGCAGTGAAAGGTCGTTGTCCGCGCTGGCAAGGCAGTAGAACCACATTTCAGAGTTGTTTGGTAGTTCGATTCTCGCGTGCCAGACTTTCTTTTCCTTCAACTTGAAGCTTGTTGACCAGGACTTATCCCCTGTGGATTTAAACGGCTGTTCGTCAACCTTTTTTGCGTCATCGTCAAGATCGTATATCTTCACCCCTGACACGGTCATGTCAGTTCTCAGGTTAACAGTGTTGCTGTCGATGCAGGAGAGGATTGGAATGCCAACTTGACCCTTTGTCATGGGGCTTCCCTTGAAGTCAATCTCGGGCATTCTGTGAGGTGATCCCTCCGGTGTTGGTGGAAGTTTGATGGTTGGATCGCCAAAGAATGCAAAACAGAACATTGTTTTGTTGGATGAGTACCAGCCTTTTTCAATGCCTGTGTATTTTGTGAAGGCGCTGACCATTATCTGGCCGAGGGTTGGTGACCAGTTATGGTAGGCGTTCATGACTTCTTTTGTGCACCTGTCTATTTCCGAGAATGGCTGAGCTTTGACAACGCCCGATTCAATCGTCCAGTTTATGCCTGCGTAGTTGAGTCTTGTGCCTCCAAAGTAAGCAACCGGTCCACCTGGTGATGCCATGCATGCCTGTGCGAAAGAGAGGCCTTTGGAATTTGGGTAGCTCTCAAGCTTGTAGTCCACGACGCCGGCATCGTACATACCGTTGAGACACGCGACACTGACGAGGATTGGCAGTTTTGATCTTTTTGGGAGAGCCATGATGTCGTCAGTTGTTATCTTGCCTGGTTCCGTGATGATCGCATCGCCTGAGCCATGGGAGACAACATAGATGAATCCATTATCTTTTTTGAAAACGTCCTGCATTTCGCTGGTGTTGAATTTTTCGGCAGTCTTGTACTTTTTTTCAATCTTGAAGTTGTCCAGGAGGCCATCGTCAACAAGCGATTGACACTCGAGTTCACCTTCAAATCCGCCTGAGAACGGGTCACCACCACAAAGAGCTGCGCTGTGGAACCAGTCAGCCGAGAGAGATTTTTTGTAGTTGATTATCTTCTCAATCATTACCTCGGCTTCGGCTGAATTTCTTACTGGAATCCTTCCGAGGGCAAAATCAGGAACAAGATCTAGATCCGGAGACGAATAGAAAATGTCTGAAGGGACGTACTTATCGGCCTTCATGTATGAGTAGTTAACGTAGTAAAATGATGGCGGAACGTGGGTTCCATCGCCAAGGATTGTGATGAAACCGACTTTTCCAACCTTTGTCTGCAGGTATGTTCTGATGGATTTGGCAAAGTCGTAGTCGTACTTTTTCATGTATTCTTTGTCAGACTTTGTGAAATCCGCTGGACCTTTGTACTCTGGCTCTTCTTTTTGGGGAGTGTACTGACCCTTGAGTGTCTCAACCTCGACGACTTCGACTGTGTAGCCTGAATCTTTCTGCGTAGCAGCAAGTTTTGCCGCTTGAACCTTTAGGGCTGACGAGGTGAGGATGAGCGAATTTTTCATGACCGTTTCGTCATCTGCAAAGCTTGTCAATCTGTTCTCCGGCTCAATGACGATTTGAAGTTCGAGTTTTTTTGCAACGTGCATCACCTTGCCGTCAAAATCGAGGATGACAGGGAAAGCCTTGATGGTTGCGAAATTGCCTGAAATTCCGGTTTCAAATTTGAAATCGCCTATTGTTTCAGGATATTTACCCTTCTGCTCGCCTTTTTCTGCCGACTCCAGCTTTGGGATTGACCATGTTTTTGGCATGTACGGGTCAAGCTGTGGAAGCCAGGTTTTTTCGTAGCTGGCCTCTGAAATCCTGACATCAGTCCCCCTGTATCCCTTTGGTATCGGAATCCTGACAGTCACGAATGGTATCTGTGGCTTGCCTTCGTCGCAGGTTGTTTCGTAACCTTCACAAAGGAGCCTGCCCCTGAAAGTGATCAGTTGTTTTGGGTCGATGGTGTATGCTTTGAAGATGGAAGTTTCGTTTGTCCTTCCAAGCTGGAATTTACCCGCTGAGACTGGACAGGAAATCGACTGCCTGGCCTGGACTGCCGGGAGCAGTGACAATGCCAGTGCAAAAGAAATAATGATGAATACAAGTTTTTTCATGTTCCTCCTCAAATAAAGTGATCAGGGAAGGTATATCAGCCTGATCTTTTTTGTCTGCTTATCCCAGTATACTTCGCAGTCGAGCAGATCGGTAAAGAATTGGAGCGGTACGCAGGCCTTGCCTGACTTGAGCTCAGGCTTGGGATTTATCGTTTTGGTCGTGGTTTGGTCATCTTTCTGAATGGTGACGGCATCGGAGCCAACCTCACAAACCACCCATAAATTCTTTCTGGGGAAATTGATGGAGATGTAACCGGAATTGAACTCGGCGACACCGCCGAAACACGATGTGATGAAGTTTAGGGAGATCATCGTGGAGTTGTCCTTGATGTAGGGGGCGAGATCCATGTCGGTGTTTTTGCCGTTGATTGCGATTGTCTTGTTCCCAACCTGGAATTCTATGTTGACTTGTTGCGGGAGTGAATCTGGGGTTTTGAGGATGCATGGGATTTCGAACTTTCCAGCGTTGCTTTCAAGCACAAGTTTTTCGCTGTAAGTTCTGCTTGGGATGAAATGATATGTCCTGGCTTTTAGCTTGATGATCACTTCATCACCAACCACGTGTCGGGTTGAGAGGGAGATCCATCTGGGAATGTCGGTGAAGTACCCTTCAAGACTGTCGCCGCCGATGTTCTCTATGACAAGTTCGAGGTCAGACTCAGAATCGGTTGGAACGTATTTGAAGTCGACGGTCGAGGGTGAAATCCTTATTTTGGCCTGCTCGAGCAGTACTTCCTTTGGGTGTCGGATGAGCCTCATGCCTGTTCTGTCGAGCACATAAATCCATTTGCCAAATCTTGAGATGGCGACCGGATCGGTGAGCGAATCGAGATTGCTTTCAAAGGATACGGCATCACCTGTCGGACTGTGAAGACTGTACGGACCGCCACCCTTGCCGTATGACCTCAGGACTTTGCCCGTCTGATCCACGAGTTTCAGGCTCTCTTCACCGAGTACAACGAAGCGCTGAGGTGAGAGCATGAGTACATCTCTGGGACTGTCTGAAACGTTGATCGTGTTTGATTTTGTCCCATCAGCACCAAAGACCTCAACCTTGAGGTTTTCTTCATCGGCAATTGCAAAACCAGACCCTGAAGTGCTGATTGCCACGGGGTTGCCCCACTCCTGACCAGAAATTATTGTCCCTGTTTTTTCGCTACCCAGGTATTTCTCAACCGAATTTTTTGTGAGCACAAGAAGTGATCCGTCCTGGTCAAACTCGATGTCCAATGCGCCTTTTTCTGGGATGTCATAGATTTTCCTGCCAGCCCTCGTTGAAACTATGATGCCAGCTTCAGTGGCTGCGGCCAGGAGATCGCTTGAAATTGTAATCTTTGAGGCTTTGATGTCTTGGATTGTGAACAGTTCGTTGCTCCTCTGGTCGATAACCTTGATGATACTGTTTTGAGGATCGCTGACAAAAATCCTGCCATTTTCGTCTATTTCGAAACTTTCGGGCAGACAGAGTCTGGAAGGGTCATGATCAATAAGGATTGTCAGCTTGCCTGCCTCATCAATCTGGACAAGCTCATGGGTATATGTCGAAGCGACGAGGTATTTATCTCCACTGATTCCAAAACTGTAGCTGGGTGCATAAGGAATTTTCCCTGACAGGCTCAACGTTTTTCCTGAGGTGCCATTGAGAGTGAAAATCTTTATGTCAGAACCATCCAAAACGATGATTTTTTGAGATCCATCGGTTGTCATTGATATTGGATTTTTAAATGTGCCAATCGACTTGATCTTTGCAAACGATCCCGAGAGGATAGTGAATTTTTTTGTGTCACCCTCAAGCACGAAGTAGTTGTCGTTGACGGGGAAGAATGCAATTGGTTGTTTGAATGTATCTAGAATTTTGAAAACATCAAGCGTTGGTTCGAGAATGAAAGCTTTTCCGGCGCCAGGGTCACTGACATAAAGCCTACCCCTTGTGTCGGTAAAAAGGCCAGCCGGGTCTGACAGGGCTATGTCTTTGATGGTTTTGACGTTGCTTTTGAAATTGCCTTTCAGATCGAAGATTTTGAGCATTCCGGCATCGGCAATCACAAGCTGGTCTTTCACGATGGCCATGCTTTTCGGGTTGACCAGCGATTCGTCAGAGAATCCATAACCGCCGATCCTGAATTTGAGCTTGAAATCTTTCGAATAGCAGAGTATTTCGTGAGTTCCCTGCGAAGAAACATAAACATTACCCTGCTTGTCAACGAAGGCGCAGGTTGGGAGAGCGAGCTTGTCCGACGAGATTCCGCCAAGCAGCAGCTCTGACGATTCACTCTGACTCTTGAGAGGAATGAGGCCTTGTGTAAATAGAATCAGAACCATTCCCGCCAGCAGGATTTTTTTCATCATTTCCTGAACTTGACCTCAGGAAGGGTGTAAGTTTTTCCGGCTTCAAGCGTGATTGTCGTTTTGTATGGAATCGGGAGATAGTTTGGTGGCGACTTGTATCCGGCTGCCACGATCTCGATTGTGTAGGTACCGGCTGGTCTTGTGACGGTTGCTGAACCGGTTCCGACCTGTGAGCCGTTGATTTTGATGGCTGCGGTGCCGACGTTGCAGGTGATGACAATTGTTCCATCTTTGACGACCGGTTTATCCGGGGTGACAGGTTTTGATCCTGTGTTGCCGGTGTTGCCTTTATTGTCGGTGTTTCCGGTTGTTCCAGTGCTTGTTGTGCCTGTGTTGCCTGTGTTGCCAGTTTGCGGGTTGGTTGTTGGCGTTTCACCGGTGTCGATTTTTCCTGTTGCGGAGAATTCAAGACTGACCGTTATTTTCACCGGTTCCCCGAAGTCAGGCTTCAAGGTGATGGTGCCTGAATAATTTTGACCTGGCTTAATTTTAAGTGGATTGACCGAAACCGGTATCGTTTTTGAGGCATCTTTTTCCAAAATTACATCGTCTTTATCGATTGAAATCCATTCGGCTCCAATATCTTTTGTTACTTGCAAAACGTAGCCGCCAGTATTTTTGATCACAATGTCCTTTGGTCCTGGAATGGTCTCAACTTTTCCCCATGAGATTGTTTTTGGCGTCGAAATTGAGAGCTTGCCGGGTTTGGACATTTCAACTGTGTCTGCAATCTGTTTTTCGCCTGCTTTTATCTCGATCTGTTTTGTGTTGTCGATGTAGCCTTCGAGGTGGAGTTTGAGATCGTAAGCTCCTGCCTGTAGTTGTGGAACCTCAGCCGGTGTAACGCCGTAGTTTACGAAATCCTTTTCAGAGATGCCCTTCATGAAAATCTCGGCGCCCGAAGGGGTTGAAGTGATGGTTATGCTGCCTGGTTTTGGCTTGAGCATCTGCCAGCCGAAGAGGAACCCGAAGACGAGAATTGCTATTGCTCCGATAATGCCTGCAATTTTCAGAATGTTTCTCTTGACCCTAGGGTTTGATCTTGGAACCTTCCTGGCTTTTATCACCGTGTTCTTGGTTCCGCCAAATTTTACGGCGAGTCCTGAAATGGCAGACAAAAGCTCGTTCGTGTTCTGGAAGCGGTCATCAGGGTTCTTTGCCAGCATGTGGCCGATGACCTCGACGACTTCCTGCGGAATGTCTTTTCTGAGGTTTGCAAGCGGGAACGGCTCCTTGTTGATGTGCATGTTGAGCACGCCCCAGGGTGTGTCTGATTCAAACGGGACTTCACCGGCAAGCATCTCGTAAAAGACTATTCCAAGCGAGTAGAAATCAGTTCTCTGATCAACCTTCAATCCCTGCGCCTGCTCTGGGGACATGTATTCAGGCGTGCCGATGAATGAGCCGGCTGTGGTCATGGTTACAAAATCCCTGGACTTTGCGATTCCGAAATCCATTATCTTGACCTGGCCGGTTGGTGTGATCATGAGATTCTGGCTCTTGATGTCCCGGTGTGCGATGATGCCTGATTTATAGGCCTTGTCGAGTGCCTTGACCGATTGGAGCATGTAGGAGATTGCATCTGCAAGGGGAAGTGGCCCCTGTTGCTCGATCATGCTCGTCAATGTTTTGCCCTCAATGAATTCCATGACCATGTAATATGTCTGGTCTTCACTGCCAAAATCCATGACGGCGCAGATGTTGTCGTGGTTGAGCTTCATGGCCGACTCGGCTTCTCTTTTGAACCTCTCAACGTAGTCAGCGCCTTGCGTGTACTGTTCTCTGAGAATTTTGAGGGCGACAATCTGACCTTTTGTGATGTCTCTGGCAAGATAGACTTCGGCCATTCCGCCGCCGCCGACCTTGTCGTAAATCTTATACTTGCCGCCTAGCGTTTTTCCAATCATGTCACCTTGCCTGAGTTGTCGGCGCCCAGAAGCTCATCCATTGTCGTTTTTAGAGCAGACAGGTGAGATTTGGCTTTTTTGGCCAGCATCTGCACCTCGGAGGGATCGCCCGGATTCTTGTCTATTGTACTCAATGTTTCAAAAAGTTCTTTAAACGGCGTGTCAATTTCCATCTTCAGCTGGGTCACCAGCTGTTTCCGCTGTTTTACAGTCTCTCTCAGGTGTTTGTTCTCGTCTTCAAGTACCGATTTTCTTGTAAACTCCTGATAAAGCCTTGCAGAGTTGACTGCAAAGGCGGCATGTGAACAAAGAGCTTCGAAAAATTCAGCGTTTTTCTTCGAGAAGTAGAATGTTGGAACCTGTGAATCAACATAAATGAGACCCAAAATATTTTCGCCTATCTTCATTGGCCCGCACATGATCGACCGGAGTGACAACCCGACAATCGAGTCTCTGGCCCTGAATTTGTCGTCAGAAGCCGTGTCTGTTATCGAGAGCAGCTTTTTCTGTTCAAGCACTGAGTCGGTCACCGATTTGGAGAAGGCAAACTCCTCCTGCCTCATCGATTCCTTGTTCCTGTTCCTGCCGGCAGCAAACGAGAGCTTGCCAGGTTCCTGGATCATCATGATAAATCCACGTTCGGCGCCAGTTACCTTGACAGCCATGTCAACAATCATCGGCAGTAGCTCAGAAATGTCGCTGATTTGACCTAAAGCTTTGCTGATTTCAAGGAGCATGCGGAGATTTCTGTAGTCTTCCCCGTATTTTCCTATCTCCTTGTCGATCTCAAGCTCGGAGGTTCTGATACGTTTGAGCTCCCGCTGGGCATTTTCCTCTTCAAAGAAAAGCCTGGCTTCGGCAAGTTTTGAGAGCGCCCTGAAATATTCTCCCTGTTTGACGAACAGGTCAGCAAGCTCGATTTTTAGGTT
This sequence comes from uncultured Caldisericales bacterium, assembly GCA_964472265.1. Taxonomy (GTDB): domain Bacteria; phylum Caldisericota; class Caldisericia; order JAAYUI01; family JAAYUI01; genus JAGNLA01. The sequence goes on from CAYYJO010000008.1 coordinate 30,710, forward strand.
GTTTGCTTCACGCTTCAAGCCACGGTCTTCAAAGTACTGGAGGGTTTTGACGTAGCAGTCTTCAGCCTTGTCCCACTTCTCCTGGTACATTGCGAGTGCGCCGCCGAGTTTGCTTGCAATGGCTTTTTGCATGGTGTCATCTGTTGAATCAGCCAGGTCAGTCAGGAGCTTTGAATATTTTCTGGATTTCTCGATATCCTGTTTTGAAAGCCATATTCTTCCGAGGGCTTCGAAGGTCTTTGAAAGGTAGTGATAATCGTTCTGTTCTGAAAGAATTTTTTCGGCACGCTCCAGGCTGATGATCGCCTGGTCGATCTGACCGTTGTCGAAGTAGTATTCGCCGATGTAAGCCAGTGATCTCCCGATTGTTACGTTGTCGCCTGACTCTTCGGCAATTCGTCTGGCTTTTTCAATGTGGTGCTGGGCTTCCTTTGGCTGCCCCTTGGAATCGATTGTTGAGCCAAGCTCAAAGAGAGCTTTGGCAAGGTTCCTCTTTGAACCGAGCTTTGCCTCGTCCTTGACCCATTCGTGAATGTTTGTCAGTGCAGAGTTCATGTCTGGCAGTGTCTTGAAATACTGGCTTGCTATCTGGTGGAATTCCGCCCTGACATCAAGACTGAAACATCCCTGGATTAGACCGGTTGAACGCCTTATCAGCCTTCCGGCCTTTTCATTGTCGCCTTTCATGAGGGAGAGCTTGATCTGCCAGAGTTCACACTTTGCCTGGAGGTCGTGAAGCTTTGCCGATTTGGTGATGACGCTCGCTGCAACAACTGTTTTTTCTGCTTCTTCAAAATCGGCCATAGCCATTTTAACACGGCTCAAAGCCAGAAGGGAGATGGTTTTTATGTAGGAGTCCTCGCTTGAAGCAAAGCGATTTGCAAGGTTTTGGGCAGAGATTGGGTCGTTGTCAAGCAGATGACTCAGCTGACAGTCGATGAAGTGACGTTTTAGCCAGATGTCTGAAATCTGTTCCGAGACTGGTTCCGCTTCATAGAAGAACAGGGCGGTTTTTGGTAGCCTGGCTTTGTATGAGGCAATGGTTTTGAGTGCTAGTGTGTCAGGGTTTGTGGTGTGGATTCTTGAGAGCAGGTCAACGGTCTCGGCAAACTCGTTCATTCCGTAAAGGCAAAGCCCCGTTTTCACCTGGCAGTCGGCCTGGAATTCCTTTTCGTCCTCAGGAATCATGAGGACTAATTTGTTAAGGTAGAACCTGGCTTCGGGGTAACTCAGCTGTCTTGTGCAGTGAGTGTAGGCTTCAAGCGATGTTTTGAAGGCAATGACCGCATCATTTCCTTTGAGCGCCAGCTGGCTGAGGGTTTCGCTCCATTCAGGGAGCGTGGCTTTGTTGGCCGAAGCAGTTTTGAGACAGTGTCCGAAAAGCTCTTTTCGAATCGATATTGGCGTCGAATTGAGAGCAAATTCCATGTAGTCGTCAGATTCGATGTCGAAGAAGGATCGGTCTGACTCCCTGCAGGTCTGGAGCACCCCGTTTGCCACGAGTCCGAAGAGTGCGTTTGCCAGATATTCGGGTTTTGTGAAGTTGGGCAATCCGCTAGTGGCATTTTCGATTTCCAGGGCGGTTGCCCTTCCTCCTAGAACTGCCAGAACCCTTACGAGTGTGAGTTCGGAATCGTCCAGGTGTTCAAGGAGTTTCCCGACGAAGATGCTGGATTCGGCAAACTTCCTGAGCTCCTGGAATTTTTTGTCAGAAAAGGTGAGGTGTCCGGTTGTTTGTGTGAGTGCGCCCGTGACTACACAGAGCCTGACAAGTTCGTTGATTTTCTGAATGTTTCCGCCTGTGCTCTCGAAGAAGGACTGGATGGTGTTTTCTGGCAAGTCTGGGGCATCGAGCATTGCGCGGATGTACTGGGCCGTTGAGTGGAAATCGAGTGGACTGATCTGGATTCTTGTCACTTCATCCGAACCGGTGATCTGGTCAAAGTAGAACTGCTGATCGCCTCTCACCCTCGAGAGATTGTAGGTGCACACGAGCATTAGTTTGAGTTGTGAAATTGATGGAAGTATGTGCGTGATCAGTTTCAAAAGAGATTCCGATGCCTGGTGCAGATCCTCAATGATCAGGCAGATTGGTTTGATGCGGCTTATTTCTGACAGAAAGGTTAGGTACCCTTCAAAAAGAGTGGTCTGGTCAGGAAAAATATCCTCAACTTCCAAACCGGTTTTGCCTTCCATCTGGTCAAGCATGTAGCGGTAGTTGTTGATTACTGCCAAATTTGCTTCTTTGACTGTTCTGGTGATTTCCTGGTTGAATCTGATGATCGGTTCGAGTGGATTGAATCGAGAGATGCATGTTACCACCGACATCTGGTGGCCATCGGTTGGATTTTTCTGTGCAAACTCGTGTACGAGGTGGCTCTTGCCGTTGCCGTCGTCGCCTTCGATGAGGATGACTTTGCCGGACTGGAACGATTCTTCGAGCAAGTCTTCCAGCAGTGAGCGTTTCTCGGAGGTTTTCCTGCTGTCGATTCTCTTGTGGAGCCTTGAGAGGTACAGATCGCCTGCCGGTTTTGACTGGAAATCAGGCAAGGATTGAATCAGTTGCTGAAAACTGGTTATCGGTTCCTCGTGACCCATGCCAAAGAGTCTCAGGATGATTCCTTGAAGCTTTTCCGGAATTGACGGTTTCAGGTCTTTTTGATCCGGTAGCCCTTCTTCGCAGTCAACGCCGAAACAGCTGCAGATGAGCTTTCCGAGCATGATGAGATCGTTTCTTTTGTTGGTGTCTTGCTGTCCTGATTCGTCTGCGTCAGCCAGAGTAAGTCCGTAGCCCGTTATCTTGACCTGGTACGGGAATTCAAAAAGCCTTGCAGTCCACCACAAACCGGTTTCCTTTGGATTCTGCCTGATCAGTTTGACGCTGTCCGACCTGAGATTTCCATGAGCAAGTCCGTGCCTGTGGAGATAATCCAGTCCATCGGCAATCTGGAAGAGAACGTAGATCACTGCCTGGATATCCATCTGTTTCAGAAGATTGTGGATAGATTCGCAGTCGTAGAAAGGCCGTGTGTACCAAAGTTTGGAATTTTCAGTAACACCAACGTCAAGAACTGGAGCCAGATTTGGATGGTTCAGTCTTTTCAGGGACATCAGCTGGAGATGGTTGAAGGCCATGTCTTCAGCGTCAAAATCCCATTTGAGTATTTTGAGCACAACATCACTGGATTGCTGGTCTTTAGCCTTGTAGGTCAGTCCAGAATGCCCGATGCCCAGAATATCTGATATCTCCAGTCCGCCAACGCGCAGTTCACCGGTGTCAGTCATTTTATCCTCAATGGCATTTCTAAAATATTATAAAACATTGAGCAATTGTATGCAAGTTTGTTAATCTCATTTTTAAAATCTGCACGATTGCTCAATCGTCTTGATATTGACGTCATTATCAAGTATATTAATTGGAAGTCTTTTTGGAAGGAGTTGTCAAGATAGGCGCAACTTACCTGGACAGGGCTGAGCCTTTGGTTCTGTCTGCACTTGATGAACTCGGCTATTCTCTCGTGGAGATGTCCGAGAAGTTTGCAAAGGGTGATTACCTTGTGACAATCGTTGTTTGGAGACCCGAGGGAATCGGCATTTCCGACTGCGTAAGGATCACAAAGAAGCTTCACCCGATGCTTGAGGCTGATTCAGTCATCCCCGACTACGTTAGGCTGGAGGTCTCATCACCAGGCATAGACAGAAAGTTGAAAAACCTTCTTGAACTCAACATTTTCAAAGGGATAGAAGTCACCCTGAATCTTGACACGCACAAGCCGGTAACAGGCAAATCGATGGGGACAGACGGCGATTTTGCAGTGATAGATGTCGACGGACACGAGCTCAGGTATCCACTTGCCTCGATAACGAGCGCAAGGCTGGTCGGGTAGGAGGCACCATGAAAGCTGCTGATTTCTTCATCGCATTGGCCGATATCGCCCGTGAAAAGGGCGTTGAATATGATGTTTTGCTTGAGGCCATCAGACAAGGTCTTCTTGCTGCCTACAAAAAGGTTTACAAAACATCCAGCAACGTCGAGGTAATCCTTGACGACAAGGAGAAGAGGATTGACATCCTTGCAGTGAAAACTGTTGTCGATGCCGTTGAAGACCCGCAGGCCGAGATCTCTGTTGCAGATGCAAAACGCTACAAAAAAGAAGCCTCAGAGGGCGACCTTCTCAAGTTCGAGGTTACTCCTTCAGACTTTGGCAGATTTGCTGCCATCACTTGCAAGCAAATCGTAACCCAGAGGCTCAAGGAAGCTGAAAAGGAAAAGGTTCTCAGGGAGTTTACTGCCAGAGAGCATGACATGGTTTTTGGCGAAGTCAGCAGAACTGCTGGAGAAAACATCTACTTCAACCTCGGCAAGGCAGAGGGCGTTTTGCCAAAAGCCGAGCAGATACCAGGCGAAGTTTACAGCCCAGGCAGAAAGTTCCACTGCTACATTCTTAAGGTCGACAAAGCCTCAAAAGAACCGATGGTTGTACTCTCAAGAACCCATCCTCAGCTTCTGATAAAGCTCATGGAGCTAGAGATTCCGGAAATTGCCCAGGGAGTCATTGAGATCAGGGGTGTTGTGAGGGATCCAGGAACAAGGGCAAAGGTTGCCGTTGTAAGCAATCAGCAGAAAGTTGACCCGGTCGGCTCCTGCATTGGAACCAAAGGTGTGAGAATAAACGTCATTTCAGACGAACTCAGGGGCGAACGCATCGATGTCCTCAAATGGTACGAGGATCCAAGGCAGTTCGTAGCATCAGCCCTCTCTCCTGCAAAAGTTTACTCTGTCCAGATCATCGAGGATGAAAACAGGGCTATTGTTAAGGTTGAGCAGGATCAGTTCAGCCTGGCAATCGGAAAAAAAGGATCAAACGTCCGCCTGGCATCAAGGCTCGTCGGCTTCAAAATCGACATGAAGGTGCTTGAGTAGAAATGCCTGTCAGGACATGTGTCATCTGTGGCGCGAAAGCGGAGAAATCGGCCATGCACAGAATTGCATCCGATTTTTCAATCGATGAAGCCAAGAAAACGCCTGGCCGTGGCGCTTACATCTGCAAACATAATTTATGTGTTGAAAACATTTCAAAGAGGAATACCATTACTAGGTCTCTTCGCAGGACTCCCTCAAAGGAGCAGCTGGAAGGGATCAAGCAACGGTTAAAGGTGATTGATGAGCGAGAAGACAGTTGACGAAATCGCGTTTCAGACAGGAGTTTCCCCTGCTGACGTGATCGATATGGCAAAGAAGCTTGGCGTGGCAGTCAAGAGCGGTTCAGATGC
>CAYYJO010000008.1:36083-38632 GCA_964472265.1 uncultured Caldisericales bacterium
ACGTGATCGATATGGCAAAGAAGCTTGGCGTGGCAGTCAAGAGCGGTTCAGATGCACTTGACGATGCAGTCATTGTCAGGATTCGTGCCATGGTTTCCCTAAAAATGCACAAGCCGGTTACTGACGACCCGATAAAGGTTCCGCCGGCGCAGAAGCCAAAAACAAGCCTTTTTGACGAAGTGGTCAAGAAAAAAACCCCTTCACTAAAGGCTGCAACCGCGGACGCTGTAGAGCTGGCAAAGGCTGCTGAAGCCGCCATGCTTGCAGGCGAGTCTGTCACCACTCCGAAAGCTCCGAAGGCTCCGGAGCCGGAAACCGTCATTGTCAAAAAGACGCTCAAACCGGTACTTCCACCGAAAAAGAAAGACTTGATCAAAGACATTCCGCTCAAGTCTGAAGTGGTCAAAGAAAAGCCGGTCAAGGAAAAGGTTGCAGAAAAACCGGTAGAAGAAAAACCTGTCGAGGAAAAAGCAGCAAAGAGGACAGTCGAAAAAGAAGAAAAAATCGAAAAGACAGAGTCTCTTGCCAAAGCTGCAACCCCCCAGGAACAACCGGCCGAGACCGTAACTGAAGCACCAAAGGAACACGCCCACAAACCAAAATCAAAGGTTGAGCCGAAACACGAGGAACCTCAGGCAACCGAAGCTGTTGTCGAGGAACCCACAAAGGAAGCCCAGCCAACGCACAAACCGGTGAAACAGCACAAGCCGGAACACAAGGAAGAAGCTGCAACAACTGCTCCGGTCGTTGAGGAAAAAGCTGAAAAACAGCATCATCCACCGACAGAGCATAAAGAAGAACCAAAGACAGAAGCAAAGCCAGAAACAAAACACGAAAGAAAACCGGAAACAAAATCTGAGCACAAGCCGGATTCGAGACAGGAACAGAGAGAGAAGAAGCCGGAACAGAAAAAGGAAGAAAAATATTCGCACTTTGACAGACCTGTCCAGGCTCCAAAACTTGTCAAACCAATCGATCCAAGAGAACTCTTCCTCGGCCAGAAACCAAGAACCGATCCAAACATGCCGCCAAGGACTGAGGAAAACAGGTATAACAACAGACCGGACTACAGAAGACCGGATCAGGGTTCTGGAACCGGAAGGCCACAGTACGGCAACAAACCAGCCTTTGGAAATAAACCGGCTTTCGGCAACAAGCCAGCGTTTGGGAATAAACCTGCGTTTGGTGCAAAACCGGCATTTGGTAGCAAGCCCGCATTTGGAAGCAAGCCAGGCGGATTTGGCAAAAACACCCCGACTGTCCCTACCGAACCGGCAAAACAGGATCACAGGGATTTCAGGAAAGACAAAGACCCAAAAACTGCTGCCGAGTACATAGTCGATAAAGAACAATACAAATTCAAACAGAAACACAAACCGAAACATCAGGGTGCACAGAAGCAGGCAATGTCAAAGCCGGAGCCAGCTCCAGAAGTCAAACAGAAACTCACAATCGACGTGTTTGCAAAAACAGCTGGCGTTCCTGAACAGCGCATAATGAGCTACATGCTCAAACAAGGCTATGTTCCGAATCCGGAAGAAGAGCTTTCAGGCCCAATTCTGGCCATGCTCTCAACGGCATTTGGCCTCAAGACTGACGAAGAAGGCAAACTTGAGGATGAAAACCTTGTCCCAAGAGCTCCAATCGTCACCGTCATGGGTCACGTTGACCACGGCAAAACGACACTCCTCGACTACATCAGAAAAACAAAAGTTGCAATGGGCGAAGCCGGTGGCATCACCCAGAGCATCGGTTCATACAAAGTCACGGTAAACGGCAGGGACATCTGCTTCATAGACACCCCCGGCCACGAAGCTTTCGCAGCCATGAGGCGTGAAGGTGCAAATGTCACCGACATTGTAATCCTTGTCGTTGCAGCAACCGAAGGCATCAAGGAACAAACTGTCGAAGCCATCAAAATGGCGCAGGAAGCCAAAGTCAGCATTATCGTTGCTGCAAACAAAATGGATCTCCCTGGCGCAAACGTTGACAGGCTTAAAACTCAGCTCACGGACATCGGACTCACACCTGAAGACTGGGGTGGACAGACAATCGTCGCTCCAATCGTAGCCAGAACCGGTCAAGGAGTAAACGAGCTCCTTGAAATGATTCTGCTGACAGCCGACATCCTCGAACTGAAGATGAACAAGAACGGCAAACTCGCCGGAACCATCATCGAATCCAGGATGGACAAGTTCGTTGGCCCGCTTGCAACGGCCATTGTCCAGAGTGGAACCCTCAAGGTTGGAGACTATATAGAAGCTGGCGGATCATGGGGCAGGGTCAAGGCTCTGTTTGATGACCTTGAAAAGAGAACTGACAAAGCCAAAGCCGTCACTCCGGTGAAGATTATGGGTTTCGACTCGGTTCCAAAACCAGGTTCAATATTGCTCTCATCTGATGTTTCAAGGAAACGCAAGACAGAGGACAAGGGCGAAGCTCCAAAAGCCGATGCACCTAAATCGGAAATCGACCTTGCAACAGCAAATCTTGACGACCTGTTCAAGGTTTATGACCAGCAGTCGGCTTCAAAGCTTAATCTTGTTGTG
>CAYYJO010000009.1:0-38482 GCA_964472265.1 uncultured Caldisericales bacterium
GAATTATTTATTCAATGTGTTTTTTGGTATCCCACTTTTAACCCAAAAATATCTAACTGGTACAATAAAAAGGCGGGTAAAACCCGCCTTAACTAATGAATTTGTCAAAAAGATTACTTCTTTTCAACCTCTTTTGATTCAACCTTCGGTTCGTTCTTTGCCGTTGCGTTGCCAACTAGTTTTTCGATGTCGATACCGGTTGCAGCCTTCATCTGCTCCATGAACTTGAGCAGTCGGCACGAGCTATCACCTGATTGACATGATGTAGCTTACAAACTGTTTGTGGAAGATTTCCCGGTGATTGTGGGGTAAAGCCGTGTTGCAATTTCCAATAAAACTCCTATAAACAACACATGAGGGTTAACACAAAATCTGGTTGGTTCAAGCTGTCCATTGTGCTGGTTTCTGTTGCATTTGTCTATGTTTCGTGCAATTTCAGACCAATCTTCCTTAAACCAATTTTTTCAGTCTGGCAACCAAAACAGCTCGATTATGCTGGTGAACTTGTAAAAAAATGGTCTTTCGATTTTTCATCAAAAACAGAAGTTTTGGGATATGTCAGGAAAGACAATTGGATGATCGCAGCTGGAAACTCAATATTTAAAATAAACGAGAACGGCTTGGAGAAGGATTTTACAGGCAGATTTTACGGTGTTGATGACTCGGATTCATCGGCAAGAATCGAATATCATCACGGCACAATGGGCTATTTCGATAATTCATTAAACCTGATTCCATACTGGTTCCGGTTTGGAGCTTCAGGAATGCTGGTGGCCAAAGATGGTTATATCATAATGCTCAGAGGCGATAGCACTGTCCTGAAGATTGACATCAACAGTGGAACTCTGCTCTGGCAATATAGTTTTCCAGAAAAAGACGGCTTTCTTGAACCAACATTCTGTGTTGCAGGAAACAAAGTAGCCCTGAATGCTTGTTTTAAAAATGCGGGTAACACTTCAAATGAAACAGATGTTGAAAAAGTGGTTCTTTTGGACATAGATACCGGTATGAGCAAGATGATTGACATTCCTGGAAATTGTGTTTGCACTCAATTTGACGATAAACTTTTTTTGATAACAGACCTCAATCGTATATCGAGATTTGATACTGATAAAATGGAGCTTGTTGGTGAAACACTTGTTATTGATAAAGATTTCAAAGATGGTCACTACATAAGACCCCCGTTTCTTCATTGGTTTAAAGCATCAAACCAGCTACAAGAGGCAGATGCATTGATTAACCCAATGACAATGAAATTGGCGTACAAAGGTGCAAAGATAAAAACTTCCAGTCAATATCTGTATAGCAATTATCTCGTTTGTTATGCCGTATATAACGATCATATCTCAGGCATTGACACTGACACTTTTGAGGAAACCTGGAGAATTCCAACCAAGGATTTTGCTGAAGGGTTCAAGGTCGTTCTTGGAGATGACCGTGGAATTCTGATCCATGATGGTGACAAGCTCATTTGTTTCAATCGACCTTAACTGTGAAATAGGTTTTGATAATCGATGAGCTTGATGCAGGCGTGATTTGTAACCATTAGCCCATGATTCCGGTGATCGTGTGGTAGTTCATTGCAAAACTTGGTTAATTACTGTACATAATTGTTCATGAAGGGGAATAAACCATTTCTTGTAATATTAATCAGCTTGTTAGTTTTGATGATTTTCTCGGTGGCAATGGTTTTCTTGACGTCAAGCACACCAGAAAATCCGACTAAGTTTACTGTTTGGCGACCAAAACCAATGAACTACAAGGGTGGGTTGGTTGAAAAGTGGTCTGTGCCATTAACGGATGTAAATAAATACTCACCAAGTTTTTTTGCAAGAAAAAATGGTTGGCATGTGAATGAATCACATCAATTTGATCTTACAGATTATAGTCGCATAACAGGATTTTTCGGTAGTGGGTATGGTTTGGATGATGTAAATTCATCTCGAAGTATCGAATTTGATTATCATGGCTTGAAATATATGGAAAGTGCATTTTCGACAAAATATTCAATAGAAGATTGTTCATCGTTCATAACGGACAATAACTATATTTATTACTGTGGCGAATGGGATTTTAAGGCAACAAAAATTGATATCAATACAAACAAGATCGTTTGGGAATATAAGTTTCCAGAGGGTTTTTTATCTGCAAGTCCCCCGATGTATTTTGTAAAGGATAAGCTTGTACTAAATACTGATGTCTGGAACAAAGATATGGAGGCGAGTTCTGCTACTCATAGTGTTGTTATTTTAGTAGACATCAACACTGGCAAAGGTCAGGTTCTTAATATCCCAGGAAATGTCATCAGCACTGTTCATAATGATGAACTTTATCTCATCATCGATGATGTCAAAGTTTCAAAGTTCGATGTGGAAAAGATGACCTTGACAGGTAAGATGTTTGACATAAGGGATTATTTCAAAAAAGGTGAGCATTACTGGAACTACAGTCATTACTGGTTCACCTTTGCCTCTGACGGAGAACATCCAGATTTGTTATTGAATCCGAATACTATGGAATTGTGCAAATTGGATGCTGACATCTGTACGTATTCTAATCTATTATATGACAATTACTGGTTGTGCTGGATTCATCGTGGTGACAAGATCATTGGCATTGACACAGAAACTTTTGAAGAAACATGGATTATTCCCGCTGACAAATTGAGCAAAAAAGCCATTGTTTTTTCTGGAGATGACCGTGGGATTCTGATCCAGGATGGTGACAAGCTCATTTGTTTCAATCGACCTTAACAACAAAACAGCCAGCCGGTGAAGGCTGGCTGTAGGTTACCAAACTTATATCACTGCTTCTTTTCGTTGACCACTTTCACTTCGTTCTTAGCCGTTGCGTTGCCAACGAGTTTTTCAATGTCGATGCCGGTTGCAGCCTTCATCTGCTCCATGAACTTGAGCAGTGCGCTTGGTGCTGCGGTCATGAGCCTGCTCACGGGTGAATCGCCGTTTCCTGCTCCACCGTCGAGGGCGACGACCTTGTCGAACTTGATCTGGCCGAGAGCGTTTGCGCCCATGCCTGCAACGGTCTTGTAGGCTTCGAGCACGAGGTTTAGCCTTGCTGCCTCGCCGTATGTGTTCCAGGCCTCAGCTTTCCTCATCAAACCTTCAGCTTCAGCGAACGCGACCATCTTGATGCCCTGTGCTTCAGCTTCCTTGACCTTCAGGATTTCCATGGCCTGTGCTTCAGCGCGAAGGATTCTGGCCTGCTTTTCGGCGTCGGCGGGAACGATGACTTCGGCGCGGTATCTCTGGAATTCAGCGTCAGCCTTGGCCTGTTCAACGTTTTGCCTTGACTTCTGCTCCATCTCAAGCACCTTTTGCTGCTCGATGACTACGGATTGTCTTGATTTTGCTTCTGAGAGCGGGCCTTGCTGGTCAGCTGCCTTTGTTGCAGAGAGGGTTTCACCCCTGTATGACTCACGGGCGACGTCCCTTTGCTTCTGGGCTTCGGCGATCTGCCTTTCCTGTTCGGCCTTGACGACCTCGCCTTCCCTGCGGGCTGTTTCGGCGCTCTTCATGGCGTCCCTTTCAGCCTCTGCACGCCCGATGACGGCGTCTCTCTTGACCTCGGCGGTTCTCTTGACACCGAGCGACTCAAGGTAACCCTTTTCGTCCCTGATGTCCTGGATGTTGATGATGTCGATGATGACACCTATTTTAGCAAGCTCTTCAGATGTCTGTTCAAGAACTTTGGCAATGAACAGGTCTTTTTCGCGGTAAAGCTGTTCGACGGTCATGATTCCGATGATGTCACGGAGCTGGCCTTCGAGTGTCTGTTTTATGATCTGCATTATCTGCTGCTTGGTTGAGCCGAGGAAACGTTCGACAGCACGGGCAAGCATCTCTTCGTCGCTGCCGATTTTTACGTTTGCAACGGCGTCGATTGTGACCGGTACGCCTTCCTTTGAGTACTGGTTGAGAACCCTGACATCCGAGAGGTTCATCAGCTCAAGGGAAATGCGGCTGACTTTTTCGATCACCGGCACCCTGAACGCTGCACCGCCGACGATTGCTCGCCATCCCCTGACGACCCAGTGCTTGTTTCCCTGCTCGTCTTCAACAAGCGTCCTGTACCTGCGACCTGTAAGGATCAGGGCCTCCGACGGCTCTGCCTTCAGGTAGTTGCTCAGGAACAGGGCGATGACGATGATCAGGGCGATAATGCCAAGAATTATGACAACAGCCATTGTTACTCCATCCATTTGATGTTTCCTCCTAGTGTCTCACTCAACTTTTGCCAGACCGCCGGCAACAGACAGAACGGTCACTCTTGTTCCCTTTTTCACTGCCTTTTCAGGATCGGTGAACATTGCCCTCAGATAATGGGTTTGTCCGGTCTTTGGGTCGGTTGTCTTGACCTCACCCACTGATCCAACCAATATTTCTGATGTCACAACACCCTGGACGCCTACAAGCCTTGAGGCGCTGACAAGAGTGTTTGCCTGCATCCTGTAGAAAACCTTTAGCAACTGGTATATTGCGATGTAGGCTACAAGACCGCCTGCGATGCCAACCAGCCAGTGTGGCGGAAAAGACCACTGGTAGACCCAGCCGATGTAGCCGGCGACACCGAAGCCGATGACGAAAGCCAGGATAAGTCTGATTCCAAGGATGCCTGGTCCATCAGCCGAAATGTCTCCGCCGTGGAGTTCGGCTCCGTGGAAATCTGCATCGTGGCCATGTCCAAAATGAAGATCATGCCCAGCATCATGTCCTGCTCCCGTGACATCGTGGTGTCCAAGTCCGGTCAGAAGCATGATTACAAGAAGAAGGGTCGATCCTCCGACCATCAAAAGATATACGGTTCCCATGCTCATATTCTTACCGCCTCCATCTTACACAATAAAGCCGGTTTTGTAAAACGGCCACACAGATATGACACGGTTGGGCCGGTTTTGTTTTACCGCGAATTTCTCTTTTGCCAGCCTCGGTTTGCAATGTATGAGAATTGGAATAAACTTCATTATAACGGCGTATCTGGAGGAGATGTTATGAGAAGGACAGTCTGTTTTCTACTGACTCTGGCTTTGACAGGGATTTCAATGAACGTTGCAAGTTCCGGTGAATGCAAGATCAACGCCAGCTTCACGGTGGGTTCGAAGCAGTATACCGTAAATGGCATTGCACAAAATATGGATGCGGCTCCTGTGTTGAGGAACGGCAGGATTTTCCTCGTTGTCAAATACGTTGCCCAGACCGTTGGCGCCGATGTTTTGTGGGATCAGGCGACCAGGAAGATAACCATCACCACCAAAAAAGGCGAGACAATTGAAATGAAGATTGGCTCAAACGTGGCAATGAGGGGTGGCAAAAATATCCAGATCGATGCAGGAAACACCCAGATCACTCCGTTCATCAGCGAAGGCAGGACGTTGTGCCCGTTAAGGTTTACCGGTGAAGTGCTTGGAGCTGCCGGTGAAAATGACATTATCTGGAACCAGGCTGAACAAAAAGCCACACTGTTGCTTGATGATCCTGGCTGTTCAGAAAGCGAAACACCTCCGCCCGGGTTTGTGAAAGTGCCTGCCAATCCAAAACTTGGAATCAACGAACCTTTCTACGTCTCAAAATTCGAAATGAAAATCAAAGGCCTGGCGGATGGAAACCAAAAGTATGACTCAAAGTATGTTGCACAATCCAGGGCGGATGGAACACCCTGGATCGGGATGACCATGCTTGAAGCCAAGGCTGAGTGCGAGGCTTTGGGCGAAGGGTACACTTTGATAACAAATGCCGAATGGATGACGATTGCACACGATATCGAATCGAACCCGAAAAACTGGAGCGATGGTCAGACTCACCTGACCGGAAGGAGCAGTGCAAAACTGAACATTGGCAACGTCTGCAGGTATGGGCCGAGGGGCAACGGTGGCAGGATCGACAAGAGCAAGAACGAAAAATACTATGGCGAAGGGGCTTTGGAGGCATCGACGGATGATTCTGACGGATGCTTTGGTTACAAGGCCTACGATTGTGGAAAATGGGGAAAGATTTTGAAACCTGTGCTGGATTCAAACGGATGGAACATGTACAGGAGGACGTTCTACCTGACAAACGGCGAGGTGCTGTGGGATTTTGGCGGAAATGTCTGGAGCTGGACAGATTTTTTTGTTCCTAAGGCCAAGGACAGGGGGAGGATAGATGGCCACATCGATGAGTGCTACCTCGAAATCAACGCCTGCAACACCTTTTCGGACGCAATGAAGCCTGAGCATATCCAATCGCTCAATCCCGAAATTGCAGACAAATCCAAGTACACTGGCAGCAACTATTATCCAAAAGGTGAGGATAAAAACGGCGTGGTGGTCAACCAGTTCACCAACCTCAACTGCCTTGGAAGATTCCATCCAACAAGCCGTGATGATACGGCTGGCCTGGCAATGCGTGGCACCAGCTATATGCATGGAGATGGAATGGCCGGCATCTATTCGGTTGCGATGGGTTACAACAAGAATCCTGACCACATCGATTGCGAAGTTGGCTTCAGATGCGTCTGGAGACCTAAAAAACACTGATTGTTACCGAATAAACCTTACCTTTCTTCGACGCTTCTTGCAGTTGTCCCGCTTGTGGTTTATAATGCCAAAGAATGAGAAAAAACCTTGTTGTAACGACTGAATCCCTTGGAAAGATGCTTGCTGAGTACCTCGTCATCCAGGGATGGGCGGAAGAAAACTGCGACGGATCGATAACCCTCAATGAAACCGGCATGGAAAAACTCGCCGGCCCACCATACTTTTTCTACCTTCGCGACGAAGACAGTCCTGACGAGGTCAACCAGGTAGAAATCGCCAGCAACGCAGCCACCTTCACCTGGTACCAGAAAAATTTCTCTCCGGGGAAATTCAGGTCAAAGGTTGACGATAACAAGATGCAGGTTCAGCAGGATCTGAACAACTGGAAACCTGGACTCATCTCAACGGGCCGCGAGCAGTCATGGACGCCACCACCACAGCAGTATCAGCAGAAGTCATACGGCGGACAGCAACAGCACAAGAAATTCTACCAAAAACATTCCAATAACCAGCAGGGTGGAAAGAAATTTTTCCAAAAACACCCACACCAGGGACAGTTCCAGCAAAAGGGTCAGTTTGTCCCAAAAGGGCAGCAGGGCGGCGGTTCTCCAATAAAACTGAGCCACAATGTTCCGCAGATAGCAAAACCCCAGCACTTCAAGAACAACAAGTTCAAGAAGTGATCTGTTTGGTTTGATTTTTTTGCCCACGATTCACCGTCGTTTAATCGGAAGATGACACGCATTTTCAGTGAAGGGCAAAGGAATTTGCTGGCATTAATGCTTGATGAATAAATAAAACCAAGCATAGAAAAATAATTTTCAAATATTGCATTGTCTTGCCAAGAAAAGTAACATCAAATCATCATGGAGGTTTTTGAAGATGAAGCTTGACAGGTTGCTGACAGTCACATTGATAATTGCTCTCATATTTGCATTCTTGCCCGGTGGAGTGAAGGCTGAACCGTTCACGGTGCTCAAAAGCACGGTATGGATGGGTCTTGTCTCGATGCCTGAAGGTTTTTATGTGGCTCCTGAGGCAACGTTGACCATCATGCCCGGAACCATAATAAAACTCGGTGGAAACATAGGCGTGAAGGGCAGAATCGTCGCCCTCGGAAACAGCGCCGAACCGATTGTTTTCACGTCTGCAAAAGACAAGCCGCAAGCAGGAGACTGGGGTTACGCTGAATTCCAGACAACAAACGGCGCCTGCAACTTCTCTTACTGCCAGTTTCTGTACGGCGGTAAAGGCGGATTCGGCACTATAAAAATCAGCAACCCGACAGGCATGGATGACAGGATCAGGCTTGACAACTGCACGGTTGCATCGTCTGCCTCGCAGGGAATCTGGATTGCAAAAGCCGAACCGGTCATCACAAACTGTGTCATCAAGGATTGTCTTGATCCGGCAAAGGGTGCAGGCATCTGGCTTCAGGAAGGGTCAAACCCGTCGATCTCAGGCACAGTCATTGAAAACTGTCAGATGGCCATAAAGACGGACTTGGACAGCAATCCTTCAATGCTTGGCAACCTCGCCAGAAAATGCAAAAAGAATGCAATAGTCATGGATACTGGCTCCATCACGAAAAAAATAACCTGGGATTCAAACATCCCTTACCTGCTCGAAAAAGGCATTGTCATTGCAAAATCGGGCACGCTCAACGTCATGCCCGGCAACGTCATAAAGCTGGCAGGATCGATAAGCATAGCCGACGGCACACTGAATCTCCTTGGCAACGCAACCGACCCGGTTACGGTCACCTCGGTCAATGATGACACCGTTGGAGGTGACGTATACAGCGACGGAACCGCAAAAACGGCTCAGGCTGGCGACTGGGGACAGATCGAATTCCAGGGAAATGCTCTTGCCTGCACGTTCGCTTACGCCAACATCAGTTATGGTGGCGGAAAAGTCGATGACAACAGCGGTTACGGCATCCTCAAGTTCGGTGCAGCTGGCGGTGTTGACGGCAGGATCAAGCTCTTCAACTGCAATATCGCACATTCACAGACAACCGGACTATGGTTTCAGGCTTCGAATCCGTCTCTCTACAATTGCACAATTTCTGACTGCAAAAATGAAGAGTTCGGTGCAGCTGTCTGGCTGATGAGCAGGAGCAGGCCGGTGCTTGTCGGCTGCAAGCTCACCGACTGCAAATGGGCGATCTACTCCGACGGCGACTCGTATGCAATGTCAACCGGACTTGTGGTGGAAAACAACCAGTTCAACTGCATTTATTTCGGAGAACGCTACGAGAGCCTTCTCCTCGATGGAGATGTGATCTGGAACTCACCACTTGTACATTACATTCCAAAGACAATCGGCATCCAGCCCACAGGCGTCCTCAGGCTCATGCCAGGCATCATCATAAAATATTCAGGCATCATCAGGGTTGACGGCAGACTTGTAGCCATAGGGACAAAAGACAAGCCAATAGTTTTCACATCGCTCAAAGACGACACCTATGGCACTGACACCAACGGCGACAAAGGTTTTGAAGAACCAAAACCGGGTGACAACCAGGGCATCCAGTTTGTGACGTCGCGAGGCAAATCGATTCTGAAAAACTGCATCATCCGTTACGGGGGCGAAGGCGGAAACGGAAACGTCTACTTCGGTCAGGACAAGAACGTGAAAAACGAGCAGGTGATGGAAAACTGCGTGATTGAACATTCACTCAACCAGGGCATCAAGTGCAGGAAGGCTGACGTTGACATAATCAACTGCACAATTTTTGACTGCATGAACAAAAACTCCGGTTTCGCCGTCCAGATGGAAAACGACAGCTCGGTAAGAATGGTCGACTGCAAGATTTCAAAGACCTACCACCTGTTTGACATGACCCCTGAATGCCTGTTCCAGACAAAAAACATCCAGTCAGAAAACATCGGCGAGGAGCTGGTTGGAGGCTATGGCGGAATCCACATCAACAAAACCCTTGGCAAGAAACTGACGAAGGATTCGATCTGGAATGCAGAGTATCCGTTCATCCTTGAGGATGACTTCCTCATCGACAAGGGCGTTACTCTGACCATCCAGAAGGGCAATGTTGTCAAGCTGCCAAAGTCTTTCTACGTTTATGGTGCGCTCAATGTCGCAGGGACTGCTGGAGACCCGGTCTACTTCACTTCTGTCAGGGATGACACGGTTGGCGGAGACAGCAATCTCGACGGCAAGCAGTCGTTTGGGGCGCCAGGAGATTTTGGCCTTGTGGAATTCAACGGCTCAATCACCGAATGCTCGATAAACCACATGGTCATAAGGTTCGGTGGCGGTGACATGAACCTCGGCTCGCTTAGAATCGGTGGCAACACCGGCGTTGACGACAGGCTCAAGATAAACAACCTGACCATCGAAAACAGCTCAACTTATGGAATCTACATCCAGAACTCAAAACCGGAACTGAAAAATATTGTTGTCAGGGGCTGCAAGGGTCAGGATCACCTTGGAGCAGCAATCTACGTCATGGGTCAGTCGGAGCCGGACATCCAGGATGTCAACCTTTCAGACAGCACCTGGGCTATTTACAACAACATGACCAGAGGCGGTGAAGTAACCGTTCAAAATGGCTGGTACGGAGATGCAACAGGCCCGAAGGATGAAGAGGGGAATCCGGACGGCAAAGGTCTTCCGATCAAAGGCACAGTCAATTACAAACCCTTTGCTGATTCACCGGTTCAAACAGCCGGTGCCGGTGCAAAGGGTGGAGAACTCCCTCCTTATCAGAGACCGGAACCAACTTTTGCCACTCCTCCTTCAATCGCTGAAGCTCTCACGGTTACGCCGGAAAAGGCGACAGCCAATGTTGGCTCGACCTTTGAAATCAAGGTGAACTCAGGAGTTGCTCCCTACAAGTTCAAACCGCTGGATGAAAATGTCTGCAAGCTCGAAACGGCAGATGAAACCTCGGCGAAATTCAAGATAACCGGCAATGGTGCGACAATCATCGAAGTTACCGACTCAAGCGACCAGGCTGTGGATGTTTGGGTGACCGACACAATGCTGATGGTCACCGATTACCCGGTTTTGATTCAGCCAAAAACTGCGGTTGTAAGGGTTGGTCAGACGGTTTCGTTCATGGTGGTTGGGACCGATTCATACAAAACGCTTGTTATGCCTGGCAGGGCAGCAAATATAGTCGAAAACGAAGGTCAGGAAGTAATTCTCTATGCTTCAAGGGCTGGCGAGGAATCCCTGAAGATCAGCGTGAACGGCAAGGACTATCAATCAAAAATCATCTGCGTTGCTGACGAAGCACCGGAAACAACAAACATCTTTGACTTCAGGGCAGCTCCAGGCGATGGGAAAGCGAAGCTCATGTGGAAGCTGCCAACCCTGATGCAAACACCGTTTGACGGAGTTGTGATTTCGATGAACGGCAACATGGTCACAGAACTTGGGCCAGAGCAGACGAGCTATTTGGTCAGCGGACTAAAGAACGGCACAACCTACAGTTTCACCGTCAAGCCAAGAGCAGGTGGCGCAGAAATCACAAAAACCTGCACTCCAGGCAAACTTTCGAACTCAATCACACTGTGGATTGGCAAGCCGGATGCAATCGTTGACGGAAAAACCGGAACAATCGACAAGAACAAGTCTGTTGTGCCGGTAATTGTAGGCAAATCCACAATAGTGCCATTCAGGTTCATAGGTGAGGCTTTGGGTGCCGAAGTTGGCTGGGTGGCTGACACCAAGGAAGTCGGTTTCTGGACTCCAAAGGCTGACATCAAGATTTACATCGGCAAGAAACAGGGCACAAACTTCGGCAATCCGATAACTGTCGACCCTAACCCGCAAACGATTGCAGGAAGAACGTATATTCCTCTGCGTGCGGTGTCAGAGTTGCTTGGAGCGAAAGTCGCCTATGATGCAAAAACGAAAAAAATCACTATAACCTATGACAGACCGTGGTCATCGACCTGGTGAGGAGGCAACATGTATCGTGGACAGATAATGGTAATTGATGATGCGCCCTACATCTGCAACATGATTGAGACGATGCTTGAGGGCGTGGGCTACGATGTCACATGCTTTACCAAGGCTCGCGAGGCTTTGATGTCGCTTTCAAAAGGCTCTCCCGATCTCATCATCTGCGATATCGTCATGCCTGAGATGGATGGTTTTGAGTTCAGGCGGGCGCTGACCGAAGACAGAAGAACTGCACACATTCCTTTCTGTTTCCTTACGGCCAAGGATGACATGGAGCTGATGATTGAGGGCATGAACGCCGGTGTGCTCGATTATTTCAAGAAACCGATCTCGCCAAAGGAACTGCTTGAACATATCGACAGGATCATGGACAACCTGAACGGTGCAAGAAACCACCTTCTGGACAGAATCCTTTCAGAGGGGAACCTTGAAACGGTCAAGCTCCCGATGATTGAACGCGTTCTGGACTCGATAAAATACACGGGCAAGCTGATCCTCGACTATAAATCCAGCAATCCCCTCACGGTTTTCTACAAACGTGGAAGGCCGGTTGCAGCCTCCAGACAGGATGGGATCACAGGACATGAGGCTTATGTGCTCGCCGAAAAAACCCAGGGCGAGTTCACCGTTGAGCTGATGACTGAGGATGTGGCAAGTCAGTTTTAATTAGCCTCGACTTCGTCGAGGGGGAAAGAAATCCCTCTGATTTAAGATTTTATCATTCTTCTCGGAGTAAATCCGGGAAGAACTTCGATCTGAGTGGTTTTTATAAAAGAAAAATAACCATATTTTGCCTCCCTTGTGAAGAGCGGTGGCTCGAAGAGCCGGAGGGTTTATCAATACCCCAAACCTGACGGTTCGGGGAGCCCCATAAAACTAGTACCTTTGATGTATGGTTATCTTGAAATCACTGGCAAAGCCAGATGATTTCTTACATTCTGATTGGTAATAAACAAAAAAGATAGGATAAAAACAACAATTTTTGCCTCCATTATGAAGGGAGATGGCACGAAGTGCCGGAGGGTTTATATTTTTAAACATGATCTAAAGAAAACATCTGGCTTTGCCAGTGTTTTCAGAATATGAAGATTTATATAGACTAGTTCTGTATCGGCGGAGCCGCACATAATCCCCCTGTATCCCCCTTGATAAGGGGGATAAATAAAAAACACTCCCTCACCCTTAATCCCTCTCCCAGACTATGTCAGGGCGAGGGAAAGTTTTGACGGCACCGCCGATAAAGAACTAAACCCCTTGATCATTCATATCTTGAAATCACTCGCAAAGCCAGATGATTCCATGCAGCCTGAGTGTTCGCAAAGATTTTTTAGTCCCCCTTACAAAAAAAGGGGGGGTAGGGGGATTATAAAGCATTGATATAATCAAAAAAACTCCTCGGATTTATTCCGAGGAGTTTTTTGCAAGTTTGAATGAGGAGACTGAAATCTCGATTAAATCGAGGTCACGGGCACTTTGGCGGGTTGTACTTCAGTGTGACTGTCTGAGTGTTTTGATCCCAGCCAACTTCTGCGCCCAATACTTCGGCAATAAACCTGTACGGAAGCAGAATATACCCTTTGCCTACGATGTACGGTGTAACGGCTGGGTTGTCGTCAATTGCAACCGGAGTTCCATTAACCAATGCGGTTGGTTTCAGGTTCCATAGTTCAATTTTATTCTGACAATTGGAAATCGTAGCTTTTCTCGGACCTTGTTCCCAATCCACTTTGCATTTCAATGCCTCGGAAATAGCCCTTGCCGGAACGCATCCCCTCCACGTTGTCCTTTTCGTTTTTGGATCATAAAAGCCTTTGTTTTCACCGGTTGCCTTAAGGTCTACACGAACACCGTTTACAAGCATGTAGCTGTCTGTAAGCTTATAAGAGATTGTTACTGATGTATCCTGCAACTCGGCGTAAATCTTGCCGTTGATGACTTCGCCGGTCGGGGTGATGATTGTGTATTCGATTTCGTTGGTTCTGCCGGGCACGATGTCGATTGAAACGTGGATGCAGCCTGAACCATCGGCGATATATTGTTTGCCCTGGATGATGACCATTGTCTGTGGCTGGAATCCGCACCAGTCAAACTGCCACGGATTGCTTTCAATTATGAATGGTTTCTCTCTGGTTCCATCACCTTGCGAAACTCCTCCGCCTGCCGGTGTGGTTGGTGTCGGGAATGGCGGGAGGTGATATGCCTGCGGTGTTGAAAAGCATTCGTTGGAAGGCGGCGAGATGTTGCCGTACTGATCAACAGCCCTTATCACGTAGTAGTAGGTTTTGCCGTTGATGAGGCTGACATCGAGATAATTTGTGTCAGAGGTTGGGAAATCGGCTATCGGCCTTGTATCTTTGGCTGCATCGCCTGAACGGTCTCCCCTGTAGACATAGTAGCTGATGATCTTGCCAGCTGCTGCAAACGATTTTGTCCAAGAGAGTTTTATCTGCCTGTCGCCGGCAACACAGTTGAGGTTGTACGGCTGTCCGGGTGGGTCGCCTTTGCCTGCGATGAAGCAGTTGCTGCCGTTTGGCTGGTACATCCACTTAAATGTGATTTCGTAGTGGTTTGGATCGACAGGATCCTGCCAGATGCCTGTAATCTTCATCTTCGCATAGCACTGTTCGTTGATTGTCTTGAAGGCATAGGTGGTTCCGACAGTTATCGGCTGGCAGTATTCCCTGACGTTTGAGATGGCCGGGTAGCCGTCCGAGTCAACGCATTCGAGGTTGTCGAAATCGGCTGTCTGGACTTTCCATCTGCCACACATTCTCGGCTGTCCGAAGCCGCAATCGAAGAAGATGTCCATGAGCGTGAAATCGGTTGTGTTCGCTCCGAGTGAGAGGTCAAAACCCTGGCCTGCCTTGCAATCGATTTTGCCGATTCCTGAGCCGACGTTTGCCCTTGTGTCACCTGATGAGGCGTAGCCTATTCCTGAGTTTGTGTCGGTAAAGTTGCAGTAGAACATCTCAAAGGCGATGCCCTTTCTGATGACGCATGGTGAAGCAACCCTTTGCGAGTCAAATTCACCGACCTGGCCAACATCAAGGTTCATTCCCTTCTTTTCCCATGTCGTACCGTTGTATGAGACCGCAATGCCTATCTGGGACTTCTTTTCGTCTCTCATAGAGGTGTCGTACCACATGTAGAAATATGCTGCATCCCAGATTACTGAAGGGTGCCTGACGCACAGGTTGTCAAAATCGGTGAGTTTTTCACTGACATCGAGAACGCTTCCGCCGGTCTTTTCGTTGC
Source organism: uncultured Caldisericales bacterium (assembly GCA_964472265.1). GTDB lineage: Bacteria > Caldisericota > Caldisericia > JAAYUI01 > JAAYUI01 > JAGNLA01. Next base: position 14,720 of record CAYYJO010000009.1, read on the forward strand.
TGTAGTTCTTTGTGAATGTCATGCCATCGGATGAGACTGCGTAACCGATCCTCCACCTTGAGTCAAGCTTGCTCTGGCCTTCGTACCACATCAGGTACTGGTTGTCCTTCTTGACCACAGAGCAGGCGCCAACCTTGTAGGAATCAAATCCTTGCTCGTTTGTTGATTCAAGTATCTTGCCTTTTTTTGTCCAGTAGATGCCCGAGGTCGATTCTGCATAACCAAGGGCGGACTTGCCGGATTTGTCTATGCCCACATAGTACATTCTGAACTTACCGGAATCGTAGAGGACAGAAGGGGACTCGACAGATTGGCCGTCAAACTCCTGGGTGTTGCCTGGAGCAAGCACAGCGCCTTTGATTTCCTGAGCCTGTGCTGAGCCATCAACCTTTGTCCAGGATTTGCCATCGGCTGAAATCGCATAGCCAATGTAGCCTTGTGAGCCTTTGCCGCCTATCCAGTTGACCCAGCCGGTGTAGAACATGTGGTATCTGCCATCAGCGTAGACAACAGATGGATCGGTAACTGCCGAGGAATCAAAATAAACCGGCTGGCCAGGCTGGTTCTTTCTCGTAGTCACGATTGGATTGTCCTTCCACTTTGAAAAAGTTGGTATCGGAATGTCCTGCGCAATTGACGAAATAGCCGGCAGAACCATCGAAATCACGATAAGTGACAGCAAAAATTTCTTCATAATCAACCCCTTTCACTAAAAAAGGTACTGTTGCGACAGCGATTTGGTTTAATCAGTCACAAAATGATCTGAAAAATCACCAACTATAATAATCCATGCTGAAACTAGCATAAAGGTGACAAAAAGTCAAGCAGATGTGAGTTTTAGTGATTATAGATATGGCTCATGCGAACCGCTTGTTCTTTGACCATATCTCTTAAAATCCTGGGTGAAAGCACTTCACATTCACCGCCATATTGCAGAATCCACCTGACAATTTCCTGGTTGATAGCCACCCTGAGTTCAAACTGGAGTCCACCGTCAGGCAACGGCGTAAGTTTTTGCCTTGGATGCCAAACAAGCTCAGAAATGAAGGGTGCAACAGATTTATCAAATCTTATGATGACTTCCTCGACTGGACCTGTTGCAAAAAACTCAAAGGCGTCATCAAGGTAGGTCTGGATGTCAAAGCCTACCGATTTGAAAGATTCCTTCATCACGGCAAGATTTTGAATCCTGTTGATTCTGTACATCCTTGGTTCATCCAGGTCTTTTGGGAATCCGACAAGATAAAAGGCGTGTCTTCTGAAAAAGACAGCTAGAGGCCTTATTTCCTTGAAATCAGCTTCAGGGCTGTGGGGTTTGTTGTAGTTGAACGTGACCCATTTTCTCATATCAACGGCCACACGGAGTCGTCGAACTTTCTTCAGGTTTTCGTCTTCCTGATGGGTTGGGCCACCCAGAACCGGGGTTGTGCCGACGATGTTTGTGCCACCAACAAGTTTTTCGATGAGTCGGTTGGCGATCCTTTGCAGGCTTGGGTCTTTTGACTGTATGACCATTTGAAGGCCGGCCAGCATTACGAATTTTTCCTCGCCAGACATCGAGAGATTGGAAACCCAGCCAGTCTCTTCAAGCTTATAGCCCTCTGAGGTCGAAATGATGGGGGCTCCTGCGTCCTTGAGGGATTGTACGTCTCTTATGATCGTTCTTGCTGAAACCTCAAGCTCGCTGGCAAGATCGGAGGCCTTCATGAATTTTGTTGGAGACAGGTTTGCAAGAACCTGCAAAACCCTGAGAAGCTGGAGCATCTATTTCAAAGTTTTCGGAGTGATTGAAACCATGGCGTTCATTACCAGTTCGCGGCTCTCCTGCTTCTTTGTGTCATACAGACCGACAACAATGAAATCCGGGCCTTTTTCATCTGGGACTCCAAGAATGTAAAGTCCCGCCGTTGTTCCGTTCCAAACGGCAGTGCCGGAGACCAGAAGGCATTTCCTTCCAAGGAAATCCATTGAATTTGACTCCATCGCCTTGTACCCTTCACCAAGACCGCCGATGATTCCTTCAACTGTCTGGCCAAGTGTTTTGTCGTCAACGATCAAACCCTCTGTCTGTGTTACGAGAACCGTGTCGGTTGCGTCATCAGGGTTTGTTCCGGTGACCTGAAGGCCGTTTTCCTTGTTGATCCTGATCCATCCCTTTGGAAACGCCATCAGATACTGTCCGCAGTCGTATGGCTTGCCGTCAGAGAGGTCGTATGTTCCCTTGCCTTCATCGACAACGCCTTTGGTCAGGTCGGCGTCGGTTACTGATTTGTCCTTGTCTTTTGCGTTGTCAGAAATTGCCGTCAAATCAATCTTCTGGTTTTGGGAACCTGTCGCTTTGAATGGCCAGAACTTCACAAAATAGGCGGTTGTCAAATATGCTGTCACAACCAGCAACAGCAGGATTATGATCATTTCCGGAAGTCTGTTTCTCTGTTTTTCCATCTCTCTCCTATTTTACAAGCTCGTAGAGCAAGGCAACCCTGTGGTTATCATCCATGGACAGATCGATGGTGAATGTCAGCTTGTCGGTTGTGTAAACCTTGCCATCAATGGCCCATCCTGTGAATTTGTATTTTCCGTTGTCTAGCACCTGGGGAACAGGCCCAATTGAAACCATGCTCCCGGCAGCGTAGAAACCATCAGCATCAGGCTGGGGATTAACCTTGATGTCCATTCTGACCCTGCGGCCATCAACGTCGACATACCATGAAAGCTGGAACTTGCCGGATGAAATCTGGTAGTTTGCATAGACCGAATAAGACTTGTCCATCGTTACAGTCACTGTTTTCCGACCCGGTATCGCCTGATCGCCGACAATCCAGCCAACAAAGGTGTAGTTGTCACCGTTGACTGTTATGATTTCAGGAGCAGGTCCGACTGTGACTTTGGTTCCGGCCATGTACGCTTTTGGATTTCCCGGGCAGTCGGGTTCTGGTGAAGACGGAATCGTTCCCTTGTTTGCTACCTGTTTCCAGTTGGTCGCAAATCCAAGGCCAAGCGTGAAACAGTCGACAGGAATCTCTTCATACTGGGCATAAAACTTCGGCTCAAGCGGTTTTTCGGGGTCTGGTTGGCAACCATTGGCTTTGCACACGAGAATGCTTACGCCCCTGTCGCCATCCGTGTAAGGCATTCTAGTTGCCACAATTGCACCGACCCAGTTCCATTTTGAAAATCGCCACAGTTTTGCGCCTTTGATGAGGAGCGGAGCTTCAACCGATCGAAGTGGCGAAACAACGTCCTCGCCATCGGCAGCTGGCCACCAGGTTCCTGCTGTACCCTGCACCTGACCGATCACTTTTCCGCTCTGATCAACGCAGTCGCCGACGACCTTGACCTGAAGCGGAACAAACTCAACGTGGATAACGTTCTGTCCTAGGCCGTTCTTTTCAAAGACATCGGGATAGTCACTGACCCTTATCCTGCACCTGATCACATTTTTGTTGTTTTCCAGCTCTTTTGAAATCTGTACGCCTTTTGTTCCTTCCAGCAATACGAATTTCCCCTTTGTCCGGTCGACAGCCTGGAATTTTAGCGGTTTGAGTTTGACATTTCCAAGTTCATAAACGGTTGGCAGCGTTATAACCCAATTTTCATAACCATCGCCATCAATCTCACTGCCCATCTTTATGGCTGAAGTCTGCACGCATTTTCCGACAAGGGCAGGCATAGGCAGAGTGGCGACAACATCTGATTTCCAGGTGTTTTTAAGTCCCGATGATCCCCAGTCGTCACTGACCCAGGTCTCAATCTCCCAGTAATATTTTCCTCCTGGCTTGAGACCGTCGACAAACAAAGATTCGGTGAGCGGGTTGATCTTTTCGTATTTTTTTTGGACATCGCCTTTGATGTTTATTGTGTAGTATGTTGGGAAAGAGCCTTTCCACCAGTTTTCGCCGTCTTCCTGTGATTTTTTTCTGGCCAGGTCTTTCATGTGCGAGGTAACATTCCATGTGAGCTTCATTGTGGTAGAACCAGAAACGACGCCGTTGCCGCGAGGAGCAAGTTCTGCCGGTTCATAGACTGCGATGAGTCTGAACGGCCTGTCAATTTTCTCGATGAACGCCGTGTTTTTTGCTTCCTCAAAACCAGGCAGATTGGTCACGTTGACATAGGCATAGACGTCGCCGTTAAGCTCCTCAACCATGCAAGGGTCGATGTCAACCGACTTTTCCTCAACGATCCTGGCTCCGTTTTCAAACCTTGCCTCAGGATAGACCAGCCTGAATTTTGAAACCTCCCAGTAGGTTCTCTCGTCAAGAACCCTCTCCTTGACAGCAGGAACCATGAAAAGTTCCTGTTTGTAAGCAGTTTCGGACTCTGGGAGCCACTTGTAGAGGTTGTCGATTACTTTCGTGCTCTGGACTTTGTGAACCGATCCGTCTTTGGCGTAAAGCGTTGTAACACCGAGTTCCGTTGGGCTGACAGGGAGCATTGCGACGCCGGAAAGGTTCGGTGGATCGACCTCAAACTGAAACCTGAACTCGTTTTGGTACACAACCTTTGCGTTAACCGTGATGTCTTTGACCCCGTCCTTGCCGGTGAAAATCGAGATATTGCCAACGTCTGTGAATTTTGCCTGAGACCTTGCGTAGGTGACGGCGTCGCTTGTTGTTGACGGTTTTCCGTCGCTGTCAAACTGCGTTCCAACCGGCCTCATCAAAAAATCCAGATACTGGTTTTGGGCAAGCACAACCGGAATTGTCGTGTATGGTTGCGTCATTTCGATGTTTATCGGCGATTCAGCCCAGCCGTCGAGCGGGACAGTGGTTTGCGAAAGTCTGCCAAGAACCTCTCCACTCCCGCATTTTTGAAGGTCGTACATCATGCGTTTGAGGTCAAGCTGGTTTTCAAAGGCTGCAACCTTCACAGAGTCAAAATTTCTGACAGAGCCTGGAATTGTCCAGTCAGCCCTCGATGAAATCAAGTTGTTTTCGATTGCCTGTTTTGCCTGGTCAGGCGTGATGCCTGAGTTTGCCAGAGCGTTATAGGTAAATCCAGCCGTTCTTTCCTGTCCTGAGCCAAAAAAGCCGTACTCTTCGGCAACGGTGATCAGATGCAAATTTGAGCTGTAATATCTGATAAAATTTATGAAGTCGTCGTGCCTGACAAGTTTTTGAAATCCTGAGCCGTACATGTTTGTTCCTGGAACGAGTGAAACCATGCCGACTTTGACCCTTGGAACAGCGTCAAACAGAGGATAATCCGGGTTTCCCCAGGCAGGAATGCTGATATCGCCAACACCGCAAAAAGCATCAACCTTCAGGTGCAGCCTTGTGGCTTCAGAGGTCATGACCGGTTTTTCACGGTCAGGCAAACCGAAACCGGTGCAAAAAACAGCGACCAGCACAATTCCAATCAGTTTCTTCACGGATTCAATATATGGCTGGAAGGCGGTTTTGGCAAGAGCTGAACAGATAGATTTTTTCAAACACGGCTTAATTGTTTGACTTGAAGAGACAAATGTCGGTATTATCGCAAATTTCTTGCTTCAAATGTAAACAGGTTGTAAACAACCCAGCCCTTGAAACGGTGTAAAATATGATCAGTAAAAAACCTCGCCCCGATTTTTTCATCAGGGCAGCTGAACATGAAGGCGCGAGTTGAATGTTACGGGACCGGCCTGATTAGCCGGAAGCCAAGCCCCGGAGTTTGTAGCAGCTTCGGGGCACCCTCACAAAATCCTTGTCCTGTCGAATGAGTCTCCTTGGCTGGGCGATTAATGAATAAAGATTCCTCACCGCCTCTTTGTATTATAATTTTGGAAACAAAGTGCAGTTTTGAATTTTTCGATGGATTGATTAGAATGATGATAGAGAGGTGAACTGTGGAAAAGATTTTGCCGGCGATTTCGTGGTCTCCAAGATGGATGAGCCTTATGGGCTGCATGATAGGCTGCTCCAGATTTCTTGGGCTTGGCAATACCGATGCCTGGGTTTATGGTTCATCTGGCCATGCTTTTGTCCTCAACATCCACAAAACCCTCTGTCCGTCTGGCCCGACTGCCTGGAAAACAGCAAAAAGCCTTCAGCTGCTTTCAAATGCAGGATTTTCAGTCTCAGGCGTTGTTTCATGGGCACAAAACCCCGACTATGCACAGAAGTATCTTCAAGCAACAAACATCATAAGGGAAGCTGTTGAAAACGATTTTCCATCCGTCATTTTCTGGGCTGACAAACCGGAACATTACATCGTCCGTGGCATAAACGACGATGGAATTTTTATAAATGGCGCAGGCTCTGAGACCGTTCCGTTCAAGCCCTGGACGAAAATTTCAGAGTCAGACATGATCGAAGCCCTCTCGGTAAAACCTTCAGAAAAATCTGAGGCTTCAAAAACTGTCAAAGACTCGCTCCAGTTCGCAATCGACACCTGGCACGGCAGCTCAGGGATTTGCCACGAAGGCTATTCCTGTGGTTCCAAAGCTTTTGATGTTTGGGCTGAATCCTTTGATGACACGAAGCTCAATGGTTTTGGTTTGGCCTATAACTCTCAGGTTTGGGCTGAAACAAGGATCATGGCCGTTGACTTCCTCAGGGAAGCGGCGACAAAACTTGGCATGAAGGACAACTTCAAAAAATCCATCGATTGTGCCATCGTTTCAGCCGAGTGCCTCAAAATCGTTGCCACCCAGTTCCCGTTTGAAGGGATGGACTCATCTCACAAATCTGACCCAGCCAGAATCTCTTCTGCCAGAACCGCCCTTGAAACCGCCAAAAAAGTTGAAGGTGAGATGATTGGCAAGTTTGAGAAGCTCATAAAGTTGATTTGACAATCAATTGTCGCTTGTCGCAGGAATCTCAAACCATTTCAGCTTTGATCCGCTGATGTAATAGACGGTGTTGTCAAAAAGCCTGCAATTCTGCGACGTTATTTCCCCCAGCTTTACAGATTCGATGGTCTTGCCGTCCGTGTCGCAGATATTGACTGAATCTTTTGTGCAGTAGACAAGTTTGCCATTTGCTATGCCCAGAGGATAAAACATGTCGTTTGCAGGGAATTTTTCGGATGACAGGTCTTTCAGATTGAACTTTTGGATGAATTTGTCACCACAGCTGTATGCTCTTTGAAAAATATATAAGATACCACTTTCGACCCATGCGCCAAATGCTGGCAATGTTTCAACTTTTTGTTCGACCTTCCCAGTTTGCATATTGACCTTCGCCAACTGGTTGAGTTTGCCAGGACACCCGTAAGCGCTAGCATACAAAACATAAAGGTAGCCATCCCGGAAGAAAGTGCCATTTCCTGTGTAACTGACGAAATATGAGTCAAACTCATTGTACATCAGCCTCCAGATGTATTTCTTCAATTCCAGATCATAGCAATAGCCAGACATGAAGTTGAAGCTGAAAATGTATTTTCCGCTGCTCACATTTATGTAATAATCCAAAAACCTTATATTGGACAATTCCTTATCGGAACATGGCTCTTCGATTACGCCTGTTCTTGCATCGATAACCATCATCGGGCCAGCCGAAAGATACAACTTTCCATCTTTGAGAACAGGTAATGTCCAATCCCCAAGATGATGCTCGCCAGGTTTATATACCTGAGTTGTCCAGTTACGTTTTCTTTCGAGCGTGTTGTACGAAAAAAATTCTACATTCCTGGGATCGAAAAAAATAATGTCATAACCGTATGTTATTTGGTAAGTCAACGAGCCTTGAAGATAGGCGACATTGTCATTCATGTCTACAGGCTGCGGATTATTGCTCTGGGTGTCGATCATGTAAAGGTTTTCCTGCTTGTTTTTCTGGTCTGAGAAAACCAGCCAGTTCTGACTTTTGCCAACAATTGATGACCCTGAACCGATATCGGTCTCGTGAACCTCGATTTTTGCACGCACCAGACCTGATCCACCCCAGAAAAGCATCGATGCTGTCAGTGAGATCAAAACTATCCTTTTAACCATCCAGCCTCCACAGCCAAATTGTAACCACCCAAGGTTTCAATTTGGAAAAACATTGGTTTGATAATTATTAAATAAAACCGTTCATCACTCGTCCCAGACGGTCAGGGAAACGGCCACCTGGTTAAGCGCATCGATTGGAGTCCCATCGAACCTGGCACGATTTTTTTGATCATGGTTTGCGAGATTCGACTGCCCGACGTCGAGCAGTCCGTTGCCGATGAAAACGAGGGCGAAGCATTTGATTTCGTTTGTGTCATCAACCAGCGCTGAATTTGCCGGAATCCTGACTCGGAATCGCATGGTTTCCCCGTACTTCAAATTGTTGACCTTCAAAACTTCATCGAGTTTTGCAAGATTTGGAGGCATTCCGTAATCACCCCACTTGCAGGCAAAAATTGTGCCGGAAAGCAACGAATCGTTCTTCCCATCGCCTCTTGTGGCCGTTATCACAAATTCATTTTTATAAGTCCTGTTTATCGCATATTGCGGAGCCGGAGCCCATTTTGTAATGAAACGATCGCTGCCACAGGATTTGATGCCATTTATTCCACAGGTCATGAACGCCGAACCTGAATCAACCTTGATGGTTGAAAGGTCAGTTATTCCTGTCTGAACCAGGTTTCCTTCGCGGTCAAAAAGGTTGCTTCCAATCTGGTAATCATAACCGACAGGATCGTACGACTTAAACTTTTTGCTGTCACTTATCTTCGACCAGATCAGCTTTTTATACTGAGTGTCAACATCAAAGCCGATCAGATTCTGATTGCCTGACAAATCCTGATTTTCAAGTAACTGTAGCCATCCATTGCTGAAACTCACAGCCTTTCCGTCCATTTCCTGACGTGTGCCGTCGAGTTTGAAAATCGTGGTTTTTGATTCGTCGGCAACGATGACTTTGTCCCACCAAACCCACACTCTTTGCTCATTCCGGCTGTCCTGGTCAATTGGCGCATCAACCCTCAGGTTTTTCCAGTTGTCAAAAACAAACAGCCTTTTGTTCCTGTGCACAAAAGCCGTCAACATTTCAGTTGCGAAAAAGTCAGGCTGACTGAGCATTTGAGAACCGTAAAGAAAGAAAAGCTCGTCGTTGATGAAAGTTTGAGTCTTGAAAGTTGTCAGATCGATAGAAAACCAGTCTGAAACATCGGTTGGTATGAATAGCCTGTCTTTGAAAATATTGCAGCACAGGCTCATTGGAATTGAATAATGTGATTTGAATTTGAAGTAGCCAACTTTTTTTGGTTTTACATCACCTTGAAGACTGCACCATACCGTCAATCTCACCTCATTTAGATTAATCTTTTTTATCTTGTCATAAACCGAAACATCTTCATGTTGGAGGCAGATGAATTTGTTTTTGTAAGCGAGATAATTTTGGGCATCGGCGAGGTTCGTTCTCGTCGATTCAATTGGCCTAAGGTTATCGTCCAGATAACACCCAGAAACCACGCCATCTTCTACTTTTGTGTCTACTACAAACAACCCCCTGTCAGTTTTAATTATCGATGTTTTCTGGAGGAAATCCAAGCTATTCGCCGTCAGTTTTTCGAGGTCAATGATCCAGCCGCCATCGGGATTTGGAATGAGCATGACATTGCCTTTTCGCGTGTATTTGAGCGCCAAATCCATGAAGCCGTTGCAAGGCAGGAACAATAATGTTTTCTTCTGCTGGTAATCATAAAAATACCAGCCACACCTGTCATCGTCGGCAGTCCGGTTGAACGAGACCATCAATCCGTTGAAAATCTCGTAGCAGTTGAAATAGCTGGATTCAAAAGGAAACTCCACATCAAACTCTTCAACCAGCTCCCACTTGTAATTCACACGCCAGATGTGAGGCCGACAATCGGCAATTGGAGGTGAAATATCGCACAAATTCAGGATTTCAACGTAATCAGGCAGGAATCTAAAATACTGAATGTCTGGCAGATTTGTGATTGGCAGCGTCACGAACGTTCTTTTGTCCAGGTCAAACAATGCTTTATCAACGAAAACGTAACGCCTGTAACTATCGCTGGGCAAGGTTATTGTTTCGGCAGAAACGACAGAATTGCCAGCATTATCAAGGATCCTTTCAGCCCCATCCTCTTTGAAAAAGAAATATTTCTTTGAAATCGGATAAAGATTGAATAACGAACTTTCAGATACCGACAATTTAAAAATAGGCTTTAAGTCAGCGTCATAGACCACCAATCGCCATCTGCCATCAACAAGTTTTTTATCGATTGTATATCCAAAATTAGTGTTTATTTCAGTGTTGTTTCCAACAAAATATTTCTCCCCATCAATATTGTTTTGAATAAGTCTTATTGTCTGTATGTCCCCATTATCCCATTCGGGGTTTGACCGCACAAAAAACGTGCTGAATTCAGGTGAAAAACGTGTTGAGTTAAGATCAAGGCATACCTGGCCCGAGGTCAGGTCGGCGCTTGGAAGAAAATAAGGAGTATTTCTGGACTGGTTGAAAACGGTTCCACCAAGAATGGCAGATTTTGATGGAAGAATCGGATACGCAGGGCACAGAGGCATGTTGTTGCCCGGTGTTCCGCCAATAGGATCAATAGCCCGAACCGGATTGGTCGTGGCGATCACCACCAGTACAAACACAAGAAGCCTTTTCACTCCACCTCCTTGGTTAAATATTGATTATTATCACTTTGTCATAAAATGCAATAGGGTCAAACTTAGGATTTGCCAAGCTCATATTTTTGACTCACTTATCTGTAATTTAATTGTATAGGTAACATCGACATTTCTTTACCCACTTGACATCAATTTGATGATTCATATAATGAGCAAATGCTCAATGAGCAGGTGACCAATGGCTGAGAACAATCGAAAAGAACAGAAGGAACGGACGAGATTACTGATTGTGGAAACGGCAATGGCCGAGTTTTCCACGAAGGGGTTTGCAGCCACAAACACTCGCGACATCGCTAAAATGGCTGGAATCTCGCACGGATCAGTATTTGCACACTTCCCGACACGAGAAGAGCTGATCCTTGCAGTAGTTTCAGAGTTTGGGGAACGGGTTTCAAAGCAAATGTCAGAACTGCCGGAAAACCCTCACAATGTCAAGAATGTGCTGAAGTCACACCTGGAAGTTATCGGTAAATACGAACTCCTTTACACAAGGCTCGTAACCGAGGGTTCGCTCCTGCCGGAACCGGCAAAATCCGAACTTGCACGCATTCAAACCATCATCTCGTCGAGACTTTCCCAGGCCGTGCACAGCGAAACCGAGGCTGGAATTATAAAAGACCTGCCTTTCCCAATGCTTTTCAATTCCTGGCTCGCCCTGATCAACCACTACCTCGCAAATCGCGACTGGTTTTGTCCGGGAAAGCCGGTGATTGCAACGCTTGGCAGTGAACTGACTGAATATTTTTTGAAAACAATTTCAAAGTGAACGTGGAGGAAAAATGAGCTCAAACTGCAGATCATGCGGAAAAATGATGACAAGGCCTGAGGATTTTTTAGGTGGTGACATAAGCGGCCAGTATTGTTCAAACTGCACAAATGCCGACGGCTCGTTGAAAAGCCTTGATGAGATAACACTTCACATCGCCAATCAGTTGATCATGTCTCAGGGAATCGATCGTGAAGCCGCCACAAAAGCAGCCCGTTCCATCCTTTCCGTGCAACCTGAGTGGAAGAGAGTGATTGAGAACCGTTCGGAACGAGACAATAAAAGGATCATGATAATCACAATAGCCGTTGTTGTAACAATTGCTTCGCTGACAACTTTTCTGCTCACAAGACAAAAAAGGGATCGATATTATATTGATCCATTCTACGCATATTATCTTGATGACAATTCCGACCAATTGGGATTTTACAAACTGACAAACGACACAACGAGCATAAACAACGATGGACAGGAAATAACAAAAATACCTCTTGAATATGATCAGATCGATATAAGTTTTGATCAAAACGGCAATCTGGAATTCACAGTAGACAAAAAAACCAATGTGAAGTACTCAATCACCGATTTCAATTTCGGTTATACCCTACCGGCTGGATTCCTTGCTACACCGCTTAGTTTCGAAATGAACTCAAAAGATAAATACTTGGGCAGTATCATGTCTGGGGAAAAACCTGATGTAACTTTTAAAACTTACTGGCTTGCTGACAAACCTTCTTTGAGAAATCATGTGATACAGGAAGTGTCCAGTGATCCAAATGGCGTAAAGACCATAGGCGTTCCGTTTGATGACAACGTATATTTTAGCGGTGATTATCTGGTATGGTTAGAAAAAAACACTGCAAATCCAGTCATGGTCTCGGTTATAGGCTACAACTCCAAAACAGGCAAGGTTTTCCCGATTGACACGACTTTGACCGGCAAAGGATTTATAAAGGTTGGCAAAACATGTGTCTACTGGATAGATGCCGGCAATCCAAACAGGAACGAAAACACAGTGAAAGGATTTGATCTGTTGCAGATGAAGCCCATAGAAACAGGCATTCCATTGCAGTCCAGAACATACAAATACAATACTGTTGCCAAGAAAAACGGCTCATATAAAATGGAATTCCATATCAGCTCATTGTGGACTGTTGCTGGTGATGAGGTCATTTACCAGGATATATCCAACACGGGTTTGTTGAAAATCTATATCAAAAGTTCCAACCAAAATGTCCTTTTTTCGAAATCAAATTACATTCCATTCTATCCCTGGTTTGAGCGGTGGTCGTGGACTGAAAGGGGTGACCCAGAAAAAAGTGAAGATTATGTTTATGTATACGAATTTGGATCAAAACATTCCTTTTTTTGTGATACAAATCAGAATGCAAAAGACCCGTTCTGTGTATGGGCAGTCAAACAATCTGATGAAACTTATTCATTATCGTATTTGAAGAAATCACAATTTGGGAACACTCCAGGATCAATGCCAGAAATCAAACCGGTTGGAATGATCGGTATCACCAACAGTTGGTTTGTATGGTTGGAAAAAGACTTGACCACTGAAGGCAATACTCTGATCAAGGGATTCAATCTGGACAATCAAAAAACGTTGAATCTGGGTTCTTATAAACTCAATGATGTGACAAATTCCATGGAATCATCTGATATTGCTTGCTTTAATGGAATGCTCGCCTGGTCGGCATGGACTGAAGATGCCGGTTACGACATTTTCTACACAAGACTCCCATAAAACAAAAAACCGGCAGGACAACGCCTGCCGGCCAAGCATTTTTTGGATAATTATTTCATCACTTTCAGGTTGTGGACATTTTTCTGTCCGCCAGTGATCGAGATGGCTATGTAATCCGGTTTTTTGTCGCCGGTGAAAGTGATTTTCAGGGTCTTGGACTTGCCTGATCCAATCTCGAACTTCGAGGAGCTGAAAGTCACGCCTTCGACGGGAATGGGCTTGATAACCACTGTGTTTTTAAGTTTGTTTGTTATGGTCACCGGGCCTGACCCAACGATTGTATCTGGGTTGAACTCAACTCCTGACTCAATAACGGTTTGAACCGGAATCTGAAGCTTGCCAATCGAGCTTTCGCAGTTGATGACACTTGCATAATTGCCGCCTGGCAAATCCTTTGCCGTCATCTTTGCCCAGATGATGGCAGATCCGTGAGCCGGAATTCCGAGTTTTTCGGGATAAACCTGAACCCAAAACATTGATGAAGAGACTGTTGCTTCAATGTCCTCGTTAAGTGGGTTCGAAACGATGACAGTTCGCGTCATTCCCTGCTTTATCTGAATCGACCTTGGAGAGGCCGTAAGCTCTTTTTTGCCTTCAATCACAGAGAAAAGCACTGACAGGGTAACGGAATCGGGCTTGTCGTTCTCAGTGACGTTTGTGATCGACAAGTTTGCGTTGTAATCGCCGATCTTTAAGCCGTTTGACGAGGCTGTAAGCTTGACCTGCTGCTGGTTTGACCTGTTAATGGTAAATTCAATCGGCTCAACTTTGAGCCAGTCCGGGATGTTTTCAATTCTGATCTTCTTTTCAAAACCATTTGGAGCGATCACCTTTGCATAACCGACAGCTGATTCGTTCTCTTTGGCAATCATCGAGACTGATCTGGGAGCAACGATAACGCTTATCGCAAACACCTGCGTGGCTGTGAAAATTGACAGCACTGCTACAAATATCAACTTCTTCATGTCCATATTAAACAATATCGATCAACCCTTCTCAAGGTTCAACAAGTTAGGGAGAGGATGGAAAAAAGGGGATTATGTCGCTTCTTTCGGTTTTTCATCAAAAAACCAGTTTGAATGATCACTTTTTTGCATTAACAAGTTTGCATCAAGCAATGCTTTTTGCTACAATTCAAACAATGTGAGTTAATCCTTTTGGAGGTGGGTTTTGAGAAGGTTTTTGGGACTAGTAATGGTGTGTGTTCTTGCGTTTGGGTTATCAGGAATTTCTTCGCTTCAGCCTGTCCCTGTCATAAAATCATCGGTTCACTCAAGCTGTGGCTCAGTGCTTCTCACATGGAGCGCTGTCGATGGCTGTGCCGGATACGACATTTACAGGATGGATGAGGGGCAATCACTCTATACACGAACAGTCCAGCTAAACACAGAAAAGCTCTACTATCGCGACACAAAAAACGCTGTATCGGGAAAACAAATCAGATACTACGTTTCAGCGGTTGGCGACAATTCGCAGGAACTGGCAAAATCTCCAGAAATGGTTGCATTGCCTGATTGTTTCGATGAGGATTTGTGCTCAATGAAACTCAAGTTTCAGGTCGGAAACTTCATGTTCTGGGTCAACGAGAAAATGGACGGGCCGATGAGCGCTGCACCTGAACAAACCAATGGCAGAGTTTTCCTCGTTATCAAATACATCACTGAGGCAATCGGTGCAAAACTCGATTGGCTGCAGTCAGAAAAGAAGGCGACAATCAGGACGACAGGCGGCAAGGTGATTGAGCTTTGGATCGGTAAGAACAAAGCCAAAATAGATGGCGTTGACGTAAAGATTGATGACAAAAACGACAAAGTCACTCCTTATATCAGCAATGGCAGAACCATGCTTCCGCTTAGATTTGTCGGCGACAACCTCGGCGCAACCGAAATCAAATGGGACGATGCCACAAAGATGGCAACCATAACGCTGCCCAAAGACTGCCTGGAACCTGATTGTTATAATCTGACAGTTGACAGCTTCGACGACAACATCGTAACAGCAACAAACAGCGCCGGTTTTAAATTCAAGTTTGACAGGAGCATGACAGGCACGGGTGCCGTTGCTATTGGTGAAATGGTCAGGGTTTGTGGCATGTTCGAGTTTAAGGACGACGGTGTATGGATTAATCCGAGAGCAGGCAACAAGGTTGATCTGTCAAAAATCGAGTGGGTCAGGGGTTACGTCGATTCAGTCGACCGTGAAAAAGGACAGATAACCATCAAGCAGTGCGATAGCTCACTTTCAACATACACCTTCAAGCCCGATTCAGGCGTTGGAACGCTTATGAAGCCGATTCCGGTAAATCTAATCACACTCGGAAAAACTGCCGTTGGCTGGCGTTTCATTGAAATGGAAAAGGTTTGTGAGCGTGAAGAGCTTCAGACTGCTGATGTCACTGTAACTGAAATCAATTGTGACGCAGGCTATTTCACATGTGAAGTCATCGGGAAACTACCGGTTGAATCGATGAAGTTGTACATGCCGACAAAAGAATGGTGCAGCGTGAAAAAGGGAATCTGCATCAAACTTGCTTACTTTGTTGACGGACTCGGGCACCTTGTGGCAGCTTCCATGAAAGAGATTGCCTGCCCTTGCGATTTTGAAATAACCACCGGCAAAAGTGAAGTAAAAACCACAACCGGCTCATCATATCAGTTCGAATTCAAAGTCAAAAACACTGGCAATTACGAAGGAGAATTCGAACCATTCCTTGCCAATGCCGAGGATTTCCCGGGAACAATCGTTGTAAGTCCTGAGCGTTCGACAATAAAACCTGACAGCACAAGCAATTTCAAGATTTCAGGAACAATTTCAGGCGATTTCGATGGTGTTTACGATTTGGAGATCGGCGTAAAGTGCAGGGAGAACTCACAATCGAAGAAAATCAAGATGAATGTCTCCTCACCAATCTTTCAGGTCAGCGCTGCATCGGGAATGACGGATGTGCCCACAGACGAGAACATAAATCTAAATTTCGACGTCACAAACTACAGCGATGGCCCCATCACAATCACGGCGATGGTGGAGAGCAGCGATTTCCCGGGGAAGCTGACTGTCGAGCCGATCACCAAGGAAATCCCCGAAAAAAATACGAGGACGTTTACCATCAACGGTGTTTGGAATCCAAATGCAAAAGTTGGCGCAAATTTCAACATCTCCTACTCGGCAGTGTGCGGCAAGGTGGTAAAGAGCGGTAAAGCTCTGATTACATCAACATCTCCTGGTCCTATCATCACTCTTGTCGAAGGAAAAGGTGATGCCAAGGGTTTAACGTTCCTTGACGGTTCAATCGACTGGAAACATTACACAAAATCTAGAGTGGAAATCGACTGGGGCGATGGCAACAAGGAAGACGTGAAGGATATCCCAGCCATACACACATACAAGCAAAAAGGTGAATTCAAAGTAAAAGTAACAGCATTCACAAAAGAAGGCATCAACACAACAAAAACCTGTTCGTGCTACTGGGATGGCCCAAAACCGGTCGTTCACGTCACAGGCAGAGAATGGCAACAACCCAAATATACCATCCTTGGAAATATTGAGTGGAATACACTGTCTCCAGGCAAACTAAAAGTTGACTGGGACGATGGAACCGTAGAGACAAAGAGCGGATTCCCTGTCTAGCACAATTTCAGCGGGCCTGGCATCTACCTTGTCACATTGACTGCAATTGCAGCAACTGGTGAGGAGGGCTCAACAATCTGGCCTGTCTTACTCGTTCCAAGTCCATTAAAAATTTCACCCAGGCCGTACACTGGGGAACTGAGTTATTATTGATTATTGCTTGTAACAATACATAGACGATTGCCCTTGTCCAGCTTATAGGTGTTGTCGGGGATGACCACAAAGTCGTTCCCGACAGCGAAATCAACGACAACCTGCTTGCTGATCATAAATGTGGACAGCTGCCTGCCGTTTTCAGGGTTCAAAACCACGATCTTGTCTTCTTTTGAAGCCACGAGGAGGCAGTTGTCTAGTTTTGCTATCTGCGACCATATCGGCTGACCAAATGCCTGTGAAGCCCACACTTTCTTTCCACTCATGGCATCCAGGCAAACCACCTGTGCAGTGGTTGCAACATAGAGTCTGTTTTTATCGTAGGTGACTGGTTTTACAGCAATTGTTGGACTTTCCCAGACAGGTTTGCCGGTAAACATCGAGTAGGCATGAAGTTTGTTGTCCAATGTGGAGATAAACATCATTCCTTCGGCAACAACAGGCGCTCCTACAAACACGGTTATATCGCTCTGCTTTTGCTCCCAGACAACCTTGCCATCGAAGAGTTTGAGGCAGGAAAGCCTGTTTTGGTGATTTATAAACACGAATGCACCGCAAACAGCAATCGGTTGAGGAGGTTTGTCAGCTTGAAACATCCATTTTCTCACATTTGATCTTGTGTCATAGCAAGCCACCTGGTTACCTCCGCCGAAAATGATTAATTTCCCTGACGCAGTAACATCCGTTGAGCCTTCAGGATTCACTTTCAGTTCTAGCAGTTTGGTGCCTTTTATTGCGTCAAATTTGAACAGTTTGCCGCTGACAGACTGGATGAAAACCGTCCTCTCACAGATGGAAGGCACACCCACCGGTTTTTCCTTGATGTCTGCGCTCCAGAGCATTGTTTTACCCTTGCTCATGCAGACGATCTTGCCCTTTTGTGTTGCTATCAGTATTTCGTCACCCCATGTAGAAACGCCTTCAATAATGTCAGGGATATTTATTGGTGAGGTGTCTGCGTTGAAGTATGGCCCGAGTTTCCAGGGAACCGAGCCTGTGTGTGCAGGGTTTGCGCCCCTCATGGCCCAGTTCATGTCCTCAAGCTTTAGCTTTGCATTGGCAAAGGGTGAAAAAACTATAATGGCAACGAGTACTGGCAAGATTTTTCGCATGGTGTCATTTTATGGCTGGCCAGACGTTTGACAAGTCACATGAACAGCGGGAATGTGAGGATGAAGGTTGTACCCTGATCCACTTTGCTTTCTACCGAAATGCTTCCGCCATGAGCCTCTACATGCATCAAGACATTCGCCAAACCAAGCCCAAGCCCTTCAAGCTCCTTGCCGCCGTGTTTCACCTGATGAAATGGCTTGAAGATGTCATCGAGTTCGTTCTCGGGGATGCCGATACCTTTGTCAGAAAACCTTATTTCAAGCGAATTTCCGACCAGCAACGCATCACAATTGATTTCCAGCCTGTCCTTCGGACTGTATTTCACTGAGTTGATGGCGAGATTCTCAAAGATTTCGGAAAATCTTCCAAAATCCAGAGACATGCTCTTTCCTCTGAGTGCAGGATCGATTGTGTGGCTGAAGCTTGCCTGATCAGAGTTGTACCTGTTTCTGGCAGTTTTTGAAACCAGCATCAGCAGTTTGGTGCAAAGGCTTCCAAGTGCGTTTGAAATGCCTGAGATTTCAAAGTTGTATTCGATTGTAGCTTTGTCCAGGTCAAAAAACTCGTTTAGCCTCTTCTTCTCGCTCTCTGCTGCGTCATTTATGATCTGGGCCATGTTGTGAATGTTTGTGTCATTTGTTGTTATGCTCATCAGAAGTTCAGAGTAGCCGAGGATAAGGGTCAGTGGGTTCCTCATTTCGTGGGCGACAGACCTGAGGAAATGCTTCTTGGCCTTCTCAAAATTCTTTCGCTCGGAGACATTTCTTGCAATTCCCATGATCCCGTTCTGACTTTTGATGAGTCTGACTTCAAAATCGTGCCTTATGTGGTTTGCGTCGATTGTCTCGATTTCAAAACCGTGCGTGCCTGACTCTATTGAATACTTCAGAAAATCGCTGCCAAAAAGCTCGGATATGTTTTTCCCTGTGAGCCTTTCTGGGTCATGGCCGTAAAGGGATGCAGAAGGAGAGACGTATTTTATGATATTATTCTCGGTTTGGAAAATGATGTCTGTGATGGTTGAGGCAATGTTTGAAAGCCTATTCTCAAGCTCCTCGGCTTTGGACTGTGCGGCCAGTTGTTCAGTCACGTCCCTTCCAACACCGATGACTCCGGTGATTTCACCTTTTGGGTTCCTGGTCGGACTTACCACGACCCTGAAATCAAAATTTTTACCGTCCAAGTTGACATGTTTAATGTAGCTGCAAGGTTTTCCGGTTGTCTGACACTCAATCCTGCATGCCTCAATCATGCTTGCCTGCGGCTCTGTCTCAAGTTCAAAAACGGTCTTGCCAAGGTGGCTTATGTCATTTTTTCCGAACCCGTCAAGGTAAGACCATCTGAAAAACGTTATCCTGCCAGCGTAATCCTTAACAAAAACCACATCGTGGAGCGACTCAAGGATGGTTTCCAGAATTTGGTTTGTTTCCTCAATCTTTGCCTTGGAATTTGCAAGATCGGTGATGCCATTGGCAGGTGAGACTGGATCTGTCTTTTCTGAATCTCCAGACTCGATGGTCCCGAGATGGAGCGTGAATTTTTCACTGGTCAGGTTGATTGCTGAAATCTCCCATTGGATGGAAACCATTGACCCGTCGAGCGCAAACCAGTTAGAAACGAATTTGCCGTCTCTCCTGAGTGTGCTTGGCGACGATGCGAAAGGCAGTTGATCAAAGCTTCTACCTTCGATCAGGGTGCTGTCAAAACCTGTAAGGCACTGACATTCCCTGTTAAACACAACTATCATGCCGTTCTGGTTGGCTACAATCGCAGGTTTTGCAACTGCGTCGTATGCAACCTTCAGCGTTTCAATTATTTCTCCACGTATTTCAAGTGTTTCAAGATTTGCGTTTATATCTTTTTTGGAAATGAATCTTTTTTTCTCAAACATCGCCGTATGATGCTACCCGCTAAAGGTGCACCGGTCAATCATAAATTGAAAAAAGACTGGTTTAATCACATTATTGCGGTTGCGTTTTTCTGCCAAGCAACGAAACCAGAAATACCATCGGAACCAGAATAAGGCTGTGAAGTCCGGAGATGGTGATTGGTATTGCCAGGAACGTAGAAATGGTGCCGGAAATGAAATCACCGAATGGCATGATGCCCATCAGGGCGACGTTGTAAAAGCCGAGACTCCTGCCAACATACTCCTTGTCAACAAGCGACGGCATGAGGTTTGAACCCATGACGTTGGTCATGACCATCATGGAACCGAAGGCGAGGTAGAAGATTCCAATCAAAACTGGGTTTTTAAGCCAGACGGAAACGCCGATCATGATTCCAAAAATCGGGAATGACAGCGCTGATAACCTGAAAATCTTGATTCCGTTTGATTTGTTGGCTGCAAAGGAAATGAAGGTTGACCCGGCAAGCGCGCCAATGCCAAGGATGGCGCTCAAAACTCCCTTTAACCATGGCATGCCCAGCACCTTCTCACAAATTGGCGCAACAAGCAGGTTCCCACTGTAGCCAAAAAGGGCTGCAAGGGCGATGATTGAGAGCATGTAAAGCGGGGTTTGTTTATCTCTGAGATGCTTGAACCCTGACGAGAAGTTTTTTATGAATGGTTCACGTTTTTCCTTGACAGGGCATTCAACCTTTATGGTTCTGAGCATGAAAACTTCTGGTATCATCAGCACTCCGGCAACCAGGAAGCACCAACCCCATCCGCCTGCAAGATCAAACAGAAAACCACCAACGAGTGGGCCGACAATCCTTGCAAAACTGAACGCCATTCTGATTATCGAATTAGCGTTTATATAGCATTCAGAGCCTACCATATCGAAAGTAAACCCATAGAGCGAAGGACTCATCACGGCCCAAAGAGTCCCGTAAAGTCCGGCAAATAGAGCCACGAGGAGATAATTGAGGCCAATTGTGAAATACAAAATCGAATAAGTCAGCAGGAGAACGACTATGGAAAGCTGACCCCAGAAAATCACGAGCCGGCGATTGAACGAATCGGCAACAGGACCGACAATCGGCGAAAAGATCAGGTGTGGGAGCGATGAAATCGAGGACACGATGCCCATAAGCAGCGGGTTGTTCGTGATCCTGAACGCCATCCAGATCATCGCGAGGCTGATGAGCCAGTCACCAATCATCATCATTAAGTGAGTTGAGAGGAAAATCCTGAAGTTTCGTTCTTTCAGAGCCGGAAGGTTCATGGCAACAATCTACATTATTCCTACAACCAATCAAGGACTTCCATAAAGATTGTCAAGAGTTTCATAAAACCATTGTTTCTTGCATATTAAACTTAGCTTTACCAATTGCTCTTCATAGGCTATTGACAAATATTTACTGTCAAGTATATTTCATATTGTAAATAAAAATTTGTCAACCTCAAAATAGATTGACAAAACAAGGAGGATAAGAGTATGGCATTAGTAAGATGGAGACCAATGAACGACAACGTCAGAGAGGTCATGGGCAGAATGTTTGAGGATGCAGTTTCGTGGCCAAGGTCAGTTTTCAGGAACGTGGAAGGCTTTGAGCCAATTCCGCTTGATATCTGGGAAGACGGCAACAACCTCATGATCAAGGCGGCAATCCCTGGCATGAAGCCTGAAGACATCAACGTCACCGTCCAGGACAACGTGCTCACAATTTCTGGTGAATCCAGGATTGAAGAGGAGCGCAAGGAAAAAGCCCACCATGTTCGCGAGGTCTATTACGGAAAATTCGAAAGATCGGCCATGCTTCCGTTCCCAATTCAGATCGAAAAGGCCGACAGCGACTACAGGGATGGCATCCTGACCCTCACCCTTCCAAAATCGGAAGAGGCAAGGTCGAAGAGAATCGAGATAAAGCAGAAGTAAACATGTTTCCCTGACAAAACACTAATCACATCAAATATGGATGACTTGAGACCGTGGAATAAATCCACGGTCTCATTTTTCATTGTGGCCACTCAGAATGCGTGAAATCATATGGCTTTGCCAGTGATTTCAATATAAGCTTGTTCAAGTGGCTCAGTTCTTTATCGGCGGAGCCGTTAAAACTCCCTCATCCGTCACTTCGTGACACTTTCTCCCCAAACTTCGTTTCAGGAGAAGGATACTGCAATTTTTATCTTTGTTTTATCCCCCTTATCAAAAGGGATACAGGGGGATTATGTGGCGCTCCCCAAACAAAGTTAGAGGCATTAATAAACCCTCCGGCACTTCGTGCCACCTCCCTTCATAATGGAGGCAAAGATACTGATTTTTCTTATCATCACCACTTTGACTGAAAGAAATCGGCGGACTTGCTCCGCGATTTCAAAACAACACAAGTCAAGTGGCTCTTTATCGGCGGAGCCGTTAAAAATTTCCCTCGCCCGGACGCAGTCTGGGAGAGAGATTAAGGGTGAGGGAGTTCTACAATTTTTATATAAAGCCTATTTTGCTACCACTCCAAGCAGTTCGAAGTACCCAGAAGCCTTCTCAAACAGGAAAAGACCGTCGAGCTTCGGATAAAGCCTGATGGCAACCATAAAGTTTCCTTCAGCAAAGTCAACTGCGTGCATGGCTTCATACATCACAAACTCCGAGTCAAGAACCTTGTAGTTTCCAACCTTCATTTTGTCAGGTGTCGTCAACTTGATGTTTATCGGCTGTTTTGCTGCAAGGTCGAACAAGCCTTCAGCGTACTTGCTGCCCGGAAACACTCCGCCAATCTTGAGCACATCAGGCCTGTCCATCCAAAGATTGTAAAGGTCGGCAATCGGGAGGAGGTCACGGGAGATCACGCGCCTTTCACCGCCAGAGGCTTTTATCGATGCAAGTGACATTTGTTTCTGGTTGCCTCCGGGAACAAGGTAATAAAGGATACCAGAATCGTAGCAAAGCGCCGTCATACATTGGAACAGGATGTCGGGCGGGAAAGTCTTTGTCCAGAAGAAGTCCTTCGGGTTTATGGTGTCGAGAACGGTTTCCTTGAAGTCGGTGAAGTTCACTCTTACAAGTTCTCTTGCGCCTTTGTTGTTGCGGAAGTAGGAAACCCCTGTGCTGTCAGGGTTCCAGGCAAAGCTGTTGTTGTCTGGTTCGGTTTCATTTGGCAGGTACAGCTCCTTGTTTATGGAGCCGTCGGAGAGAATTGCGTTTTTGTCGCTGACTGTAATTGTAAATTTTCCGTCGGGGCTTGACATTGGCTTTGGGTACGGATTGTCAAGTGATGAATATTCCTTGTATTTTGCCTGAAGCTGGGTGGAAAGTCCAGAAATGCCCTGCATTACAAGATTATACTCACCCGGTTCATTCGCCTGGACAATTGCCGGCGCAAAACCTTCCTTTGTGGCCATGATGATGTATGCAAACGGTTGCTGGTCGATGCCGGCCATTTTGAACATCTCTTCCTTTGCAACCGAAATGTTGTCCTTGTCAAACAAAACAGGTTTTCCAACAACCTGTGGTGGATTGCCGGCTGCCATGGCGATCATGGTTATTTTTGCATCTTTCTGATTGACTGTGACCGTGTACGAGTCCTTGAGTTTGTAGGAGCCTGGATCGTACATTCTGACTGTGAAGGAGAAATCTTCCTTTATTTCGATGTCCCGCTCCTCGGCGACCAAACCCTTCTTTTCAAACTTCACTTTGTATTTTCCAAGTGGAACACACTTTGAAAGCGGTGTCACACCCCATTCCTTGCCATTTGCCGAAACGGTTGCGCCTTTGGGATTGCTGGTGATTGTCACTAGGCTGAGTTTTGGGAGTACCTCCTTGATGTCCAGCCTCTGCTTTTCAACGAGCACGATCTTTTTTGAAACTTCGCCAAAACAGTATTCAGTGTCGTCGATCCTTACTT
>CAYYJO010000010.1:0-9882 GCA_964472265.1 uncultured Caldisericales bacterium
TGTCAAAGACGGCAAACTGTGCGGATTCCTCCTTGATCTCGAAGCTGCAAAAAAACTCAACATGAAACCAAACGGCAAGGCATTCAAGCGCTCCGGTTTCTACGGCGGTGCTGACCTAGACCCGATTCCAGCCGTAGGTCCCTCAACCATAAGGCTTGAACCAGGCAAACGCCACACCGACGAAATCATTGAAGAGGTCAGCGAAGGCATCTACATCGACAGCCTGCTTGGCACCATGATGGGCAACCCGCTCACAGGCATGCTTTCCGGCAACATCGACCTTGGATTCCTTATCAAGAAAGGTGAGATCGCCGGCAGAATCAAAGACGCAATGCTTTCGGTCAACCTGTTTGAAGTGCTCAAATCAGGCCTTGTCGAAATCAGCGGTGAGATGACAAGAACAGCCGGTTGGGGAGGAAAAGTTGAGCTTCCATCAGTCTTCCTCGATGGCTGTACAATCGCTGTCAAAAGCTGAGCTAAAATCCAAAACTCACAAAGCCCCGATTGCTCGGGGCTTTTTTGTTTGCGTTTGAAAAAACTACAACCTTGAGTACAATGGAGGCAATCGGAGGGGATCATGAGGAAAGTGCTAGTAATTGCTATCGTGGCCATAATGGTTTGTCTGCCGTCATGCGGCGGCAATATGAAAGTATTGGACTGGCCAATGGAAAATTTCGGTGCCGATGGCAACAGGATGTTTGTCCAGTCAGAGGATTCAAACCAGGATAACAATCTTCTGGCGTGGCGGTTCAAACTCGATGGTGGCTCCAGCACTCCGGCGATATATGACAACAAAATGTACGTCAGCGGTGAAGACAAATTCTACTGTCTCGATGCCAGAACCGGCAAACAGATGTGGGAGATCGGGTATGGAGATGGCTATGTCGGAAATTATAATTCATTGCCAACATCGCCGACGGTTGTTGACGGAAAGATATACCTTGGCTTCAAGGAATTCATTCCGAAAAACAGCAACTACTATATGGCTCTTGGGTGTTTCGATGCGACAAATGGCAAGAAAATCTGGTCATTCAGAAATGACAGGGGTTTTGCCACACCGATCGTTTGTTATAATGGGCTGGTTTATTACGGAGATGAAAGAGGTCGTCTGATCTGCATTGATGATAGCGGAAAAGAACACTGGATATACCAGGCTGAAGAACCAAAAAACATAAAGGGCCTGGCTGTCAACGGGAAGAACAGGCTTGTTTTCTCAGAAGGCAACCAGCTTGTCTGCGTTGAGGCAGAGAATGGCAAGGAAATCTGGAAGGTTGACGACACCGCAGAGTCCATCAACGCTCCTGTCTGTTCCGATGGACGGATTTACATCAAAACGGATGATAAGGTAATCAAATGTATTGATGGTGAAAACGGGAAAACGTTCTGGTCGTTGAATCAAGTGGATTCTTCAGGAGGGTCTCTTCCTGTTGTCACAGACAAAATTGTCGTAAGCCTCACGGGCAAAAACTGCCTGTTCATCGACAAAACCAATGGCAAAGTGCTTTACAAAAACGAATATGGTTCGGATGACTCGACTCCGGTTGTTTACAACAATCATTCGCTCTTTTACGTCTCGAACAATGGTGGTGCTCACTTTACAGCGCTTGTTCGAGTTGATTTGTCTGACGGGAAATGTCTCTGGAAGTACGGACTTCAAAATGATACGGAAGCCCAGCCAATCATTGCCGGAGACAAGGTTTGCATCTGCGATATCGATGGTAATCTTTTAGCCATCAACATGAAACTGGCTTCAGATTTGCTTCTGTTTGGAAACGGTCTGGAGCAAAATCCGATACAGCTTTACAAGGACGGAAAGCTGATCGTCGGCGCAATGGCAAGAGAGGATGGCGGTTTCAGAATTTGTGGTGCTATTGATGGGAAGATTGTCTGGAGCACGCTCGAAGATGTCTCAATCGGGAAATTTTGTTGGCCTGGCCTTGATGAAAACCTCTACTGGGAGCATGACGGCAAAATTCTCTGTTGCCAGCAAAGTGATGACCAGAGTAAAAAAACCATTTTCTGTCTAGAGCGGGAGTCAGGGGAAACCCTTTGGAAGTTTGACGCTTCAGGGCTCACGCTCTCGATTGTTGACAAAGACAGCATTTCATTCCTTGATGAAAAGGGCAACACCAAAAAAATAGGAATTGCCGATGGGAAAGTTGCAGAAGTTGCAGCAGGGGAAACCAAAAACTTCAGCAAAACCTACAAGTTTAAATGGGAAGCTCGACCAACTATGGTTTTTGAAGTCATGCCAGGGCTGTACCTTGTCAAACTTTACAGCGACAAGCAAGGGTATGAGAGTTTCCAGATCGGATATGCCTGCATTGATGCTCAAGGAAACATGATTGGATATTGTGATGTTGACATTACAATGAAAACCATTGTGAACAAGGTTTATATCTCCGAAGGCTCTCTTATCTTCAGGCTTTGCGACAGATACCTTGATAACAAAAACGTCAGTTTCAAAAAACTGGATATTGCATCAAGGAAGATTGAAAAAATCGATGAAACTCAGCTTCCTGCATACGCTCACCTGTTTGTTTCAGACAAGTATTATACATCAGAAGAAGATCGTTTCTCCTGGTTCAGAACATATGATGACAGCAGCGAAAAGGAGATTGTAAAGATTGACGGCAACGTATACCCGGTTCATAAGTGGGTGGATGAGGAAGGGATTTCGCCCAGAAAGCCAAGATACGACCTGGAAAACATCTATGCGGTGACTGAAAATCTTAGTCCAGATATAACAAAATATATAAACGATGTTGTGTTCTGGAACGAGGATGTTACAAAAAAGACACTGTCCACCTACGACAAGAAAACCAACAAATTGCTTTGGAAAATTGATGGAGATTTCAGGGTTGTCGACTTTTGGAAGGATTACGTGATTCTCAATGACAGCGATACCAGGGTTTTCGATGGCAGAACCGGAAAGCTCATGTTCACCGAGAAGTCGACAACATACCTGGGTCGTGTCAACAGCAATTGTATTGCAGGCCGAGAAGCCAAAGACAAACTCTCCTTCGAGCTGACCTCGAAAAACCTTGATTTGATGAAGTAGTTTAAGTGATTTGCTTGATTGTGAAAGTTTTTTTGACCATCGCACTCAACAATGAGGCAATAGATATTGTTTTATCTTTTTTTGACATCAACTCAGAATGCAAGAAATCGTCGAACTTGTGCGATGGGTTTTAGAAAACATTGATCAAGGAGCTCAGTTCTTTACCGGCGGAGTCGTGAAAAACTCCCTCATCCGGCTTTCAGCCACCTTCTCCCGTAGGGAGAAGGATAGATGGACTTTGTGCCACCTCTGAATTGCTAGGAGAGGGATTAAGGGTGAGGGAGTGTTTCTTTGCCCCTCTTTTGAAGAGGGGGTTCTCTTTTTAGAACCCTCCGGCACTTCGTGCCACCCCCTTATCAATGGAGGCAATAGATATTGATTTTTCTTATCTTTTTAGACAATCACCCAGAACCCATGAAATAGACGAATTCACTTCGAAAATTCAAGAAAAGATTTTACAGGGGGTCTTGTTTTCCTCGATGAAGTCGAGGTCGAGTATAAGACTGGAGCCGGCGAACCGATTCGGACGGTCGACCTGCTGATTACAAGTCAGCTGCTCTACCAGCTGAGCTACACCGGCTCGATTGCACATTTTATGCCCTCTTAGCCTGCCGTCAAGTAAACTAATGTCAAACCGGGGCTTTACAGGAGAATTATACTTTGTATCATAATCTTTATGAGGCATGTTGACAGCCCGGACACAAAAAGAGATGACAGGGTGCCAGCAGGACAATTTCTGACCGACAAATTCCCTGTGCTCCATTATGGGCAAACTCCAAACATTGACGTTTCAAAGTGGACTTTAAAAATCTGGGGGCTTGTTGAACAAGAGAAGGAACTCACATTTGCAGAATTTGACGCACTCCCAAAGATATCGCTCCACTGTGACATCCACTGTGTCACAACCTGGTCAAAGCTTGATACCAACTGGGTCGGAGTCCAGGCAAAGGAGCTTCTTAAACTAGTCAAGCTTCAACCGCAGGCATCACATGTTTTAGTCCACGCCCACACAAACTGGTCAACAAACCTCACGCTCGAAGATTTCTTTCAGTCAGATGTCATATTTGCCACCGAATATGAGGGCAAACCTGTGACAGCTGAGCATGGAGGCCCTGTAAGACTGGTAGTTCCAAGGCTTTATTTCTGGAAATCGGCAAAGTGGGTGACAGGTGTTCAGTTCTTATCAAGAGAGATTCTCGGTTTCTGGGAGAAATATGGCTATCACAGTCATGGTGATCCATGGAAAGAGGAAAGGTACGGGTATTGACAAAAAGTCAATTTTTCGCATATACCCCATAGGGGTATTAAACTGTCAGCCTTGACTTTTCCATATTTTACTATTACACATAGTACCATAAATACCTTGGAGGTAAGATAGTGAAACTGAAATGGAGCAACTTGAGATATTTATCACAGCTTGGGTTCATGGGTTTTGTCGCTTGGTACTCATACACCCACATGATCTCGGCCCCACCGCGTCCAGGCCCGATTGACAGCATCTGTCCGTTTGGAGCAATTGAAACCCTTCCGACATTCATTATGAAAGGAACCTATCTTCAGAGAACCGCCGACACAAACTTCGTGGTGCTCATCGCCATGGTTCTTGCAATTCTGGCTTTCGGCGGTGCATTCTGCGGATGGATGTGCCCGATGGGAACAGTTGGCGAATGGCTGTACAAATTCAGAAAGCTGTTCATCAAAAAAGACATCGTCATTCCCGACAAACTGCACAAGGTTCTCAGATATTTCAGATACGTTGTGCTTGCATTGATCCTTGTGATGTCAACCTTGACTGTTACTCTTATGTTCAGGGTTTGGGATCCTTACAGAAACCTGTTCTCATTCCACGACATTGAACTGATAGGATGGATTTCGATAGGCGTGATTGCCCTTGCCTCGATGTTCATCGAGCGCTTCTTCTGCCTCTACATGTGTCCGCTTGGCGGAGTGATACATCCGGTCGCAAAACTCTCGGCAACAGGCATCGTCAGGGATGAAAACGTCTGCACCTCCTGCGGAACCTGTGACACGGTCTGTCCGATGAAGATTCCGGTTTCGACGCAGAAAAAGATAAACCGTGGCGAATGCATAACCTGCATGAGCTGCCTGGACAACTGTCCGGCGCCCGGCTCTCTGGACATGAAGATAGGATGGTAAACAGATGAAGGTAAAAAATTA
The DNA here is from genome assembly GCA_964472265.1 of uncultured Caldisericales bacterium. Lineage (GTDB taxonomy): Bacteria > Caldisericota > Caldisericia > JAAYUI01 > JAAYUI01 > JAGNLA01. Next base: position 5,240 of record CAYYJO010000010.1, read on the forward strand.
TGTTTTCATAGGCATTTTTTTCATCGCCCTTTTTGTGGCCGTCTCACTGGTTGGCCAGGCCATCGGTTACTGGCATCTTCCGGGACAGGCTGCCGAATCGGAGCACAATGAAGGTGAAGCAGGTGAGCACGAGACAACAGAAACAACGACAGCCGCTGAACTTCACGGCGGCATGAACCTCAAGGAATACCTCACAGCCAATGGCTACAATCTCGAATGTGCCGCTTCAAAACTTGGCGTTACAGTTGATGGACTCAACATTGAAGCCAGAGAGGTTGCACACGGCATGGGAGTTGAACCTGGCGACCTGCCAAAAATGGTTGAAGGATGCAAGGAAGGTTCAGGCGAGGTCAGACAGCACGAAGAGGCCATCGCTTCAAACACAAAACCTGAAGAGACCACACAGCAAGTCACACCACCAGCTGGCAACCCAGGCAAACAGGGAGAAGACCCAAACGATGACAAGAAGATCACTGATCCAAAAGAACTCCTGAGACTTGGCAAGCCAGGTGATGAGCTTCCGCCTCCGCAGCCGATCACTGAACCAGTGCTTCAGCAGCTCAAGGGTTCTGACAACCTCAGGGAATACTGCATCATCAACAACATCAACCTTGAATGCCTTGCCGAAAAACTTGGAATCACTGTGGCAGACCTCGATAAAACCGCAAAAGAGATAGCCGAAAAGCTCCCCTCTGGACATGTTGAAGAAATTCGCATCCTCCTGTCCACCTGTTACGACTTGACCAGATAAATCCAGCGTTCCCAGCCAACCCCGACCGCAAGGTCGGGGTTTTTAGTTTCATTTAACTTTCGGTTTAGTACTATAGTCGATAGTACTACTTAAGCTCGTTTGAAAGGCTGAAATGAAAAAGAAAAGCTATCAACTACTAAGGTATCTCTCTCAGGCAGGATTCTTCCTCTACTTCGCCTACATGGTGTTCGGCCCGGCAATTTTCGGCTCTGGTGGCAGGGGAATGGAGCTGCATTCAATTTGTCCGATGGGGGCGCTTGAAACACTCCCGACATTCCTTGCTTCAGGCGGAACAAATTTCGTCAGGGAAGCGTCAGGGAACAACCTTGTAATGCTTGGAGCGCTGCTCCTTTCGGTTTTGGCATTCGGACCTGCCTTTTGTGGCTGGGTTTGCCCGGTCGGCACGGTATCCGAGTGGCTCTACAAGTTCCGTAAACTCTTCTTCAAAAAAGACATCAAGATTCCAATCAAAGCACACAGGGTTCTCTCATGGCTTCGTTACGTCATGCTCGCCGCGGTTTTCATCTTCTCATTCCTGACGGCGTCACTGTGGTTCGAACGATTTGACCCATTCATCAGCATTTTCAGTCTTAGGGCATTGATGTTCCCGACAATCATTGTTGTCGGCGTGTTTGTGATTGGCTCGATGCTCATCGAACGTTTCTTCTGCAACTACCTCTGCCCACTGAGCGCCGTGATCAAACCGGTTGCAGCCCTTTCCGCCACAGGCATCGTCAGATCAGACTCCTGCATCTCTTGCGGAGTGTGCCATGACGTTTGCCCAAAACGGATCAACTATACCACAACCGCTTCAAAGATTGACAGAAGCGAGTGCATTTCCTGCATGAGGTGCGTTGAGGACTGTGTCTGCTCAAACACCCTCGCATACCAGATCGGATGGTGAACAAAATGAAAAAGACAATCAAAATGCCTTTTATTGCCGGAATGCTCTTCCTGATCGTTTTCCTTGGACTCATCATCATCGCCCAGAACAGCCCGCTTTGGAGCGCAAGGCGTGAAGGCGAACATGGATTTGGCGGGGAAGAAGGCGGAAGAATGCCTCCGGAACAGACAAAGATTTCATCGCTTGTAAACGGCGCCGGCATGGACAAACAGTGCGTCATGTCAACGCTTGGCATTGATGATTCCCAGCTTGAGCTGACTTTTGGCCAGTTATCCGAGAAAACCGGCCAAGGAGTGAGAGAGATGATGGATAAAATCATGGGTTGTCGCACCAATGATGAAAAGGGCGAAACCGGGGAATCAGGCGAAGGAGGTGATGACTAGAAAAAATCCAAAAAAACTCACAAATAAACTCCATCAACCGTTAAGTCCTTTAACCTTGACCGACTCCGCAAGACCATCGTGGAGCCGGTCTTTTTCTTTTCTTGACAAATAATATCCGACTGATTTAATATACTATCTGGTAATGAAATACTTGTTAGTCCATAACCCTTCGCTCTACTTCAATTTTTAACGGTTACGGCGCTCCCAAGTGTTCCATTCCTCAGCTTTTAGTAATAAAATGCAATTATCCCGAAAGGAGATTCATGATTGACAGAAATGAAGTTATGAAAGCCCTTGGAACCGTCATGGATCCAGAGCTTGGCGCCGATCTGGTCACACTTGGCATGATCAGGGATTTGGTTATCGAAGATTCAGGCAAGGTCAAAGTGACTGTAGCCCTCACCGTTCCTGGATGTCCAATGAAGAACAAGATTGGAACCGACGTGAAGCAGGCCGTTGCAGCTGTTGCTGGCGTAAAGGAAGTTGAAGTCGTCTTTGGCTCGATGAACGACATGGAGCGCGCCAATACGGCAGGCAAAGCAAAGGAAGCACAGAAACAGACGGCCAACCCGCTTGAAAAGCTCTCAGGAAAACCGATCAAACACATCATTGCCGTCGGCTCAGGCAAGGGCGGAGTAGGCAAATCGCTCGTCAGCTCGCTTCTCACCGTTGCACTCAGACGCAAAGGTTACAAGGTCGGCATCCTAGACGCTGACATCACTGGCCCGTCGATCCCGATGATGTTTGGCCAGAAGGGACTCCTTAACGGCAGCAAGCAGGGAGTTTCGCCAAGAGAAACAAAGACTGGCATCAAGATGGTTTCAATGAACCTTCTGGTTCCAGACCCGACACTGCCGGTAATCTGGAGAGGCCCGGTTCTTGCCGGCGTTCTCAGGCAGTTCTATACAGATGTTGAATGGGGCGATCTCGATTATCTGATCATCGACCTTCCTCCAGGAACGGCCGATGTTCCGCTCACCGTTTTCCAAATCTACCCGCTTGACGGAATGGTTGTCGTCACAAGCCCGCAGGAGCTGGCAAACATGGTCGTCACCAAGGCTCTGAAAATGGCAGAGGAGATGAAGATACCGCTGGTTGGCATCATCGAAAACATGACCCACTTCACCTGCCCGGACGGAAAAGTCATTGAGGTGTTCGGCCCGTCGAGGGTTCGTGAACGCTGCAAACAGGGCGGTGCACAGTATCTTGGCGGCATCGAAATAGACCCGTCATTTGCCGGACATGCCGACACTGGAACCATTGAAGACGTGGTCATGCCGGAAGCAGTCGAAAATTTGGCAAAAATAATTGAAGGAAAAGGTAAATAAACATGGAAAATGAACAGAAAATAAACGAAAACATGACTTTTGGCGAAGTGATCGAGAAATATCCCCAGGTCACACCGATTTTCTTCAAGTTCGGTCTCCACTGCATCGGCTGCATGGTGAGTGCTGTGGAATCAATTGCAGACGGCGCTGCAGCTCACGGAATCGATGCCAAGGAACTGGTAAAGGCTCTTAACGAGGAGCTAGCAAAGCCAAGCTAGACAAAACCGCCCATATACAATATCATTATGCTGCGATGGTCTTTAGATCAGGCAGATTCCTTCTGCTGGCTTTAATATTATTGGCTGCAAGCGTGTCAGCCCAGTCTGATGACTGGTATACATACCGACACGACAGCAAACGCTCAGGCTCAAGCAGCCTCAACATCCCCCCACCCCTGCTCAAGGTGAGGGCTTTTGCTTGCGGTGAACTGCTTGAAAACGAGGCTGCAGTGCAGGGCAACTTTGCGTACGCCGGAACAAACAACCTCAGCTGCCTGAACCTCACAAACGGCGTAACAGAATGGACAATTCCTTTTGAATCCAAAATCACAACCACGCCTCTGGTTCTCAGGGACAAAATCCTTGTTGGTAGCGAAGATGGAACCATAACCTGCATAAACCCAGACACATCCAGAATCCTTTGGAAAATTGAAAAACTTGGGAAGATCGTCAAAGGATTCTGTTTTAGCAAAGGAATCGCTTACTTCACAACTACCTTTGGAATCATCGGCGCCCTGAGGCTTGACGGTACCTTTATGTTCAAAAACACAAACAAATACCCGATCTCTTGCGCTCCTGCGCTGTCAGACGGAAAGCTTGTCGTCGGCGACGACAAGGGTACGATCTATTGTCTAAACTCTGACACAGGAAAAACAATCTGGACAACCGAAGGAAAATCCACTGACATCATCGGCGGATTCAACATAATTGAAGGTCGTGTCTTTTACGGCAGCTTTGACAACAACATCTACTGCATCAGCTTTGAGGACGGGAAGCCTGTCTGGCAAAAGAGAGTCGATGGGTGGGTTCAGTCACCCCCAATTGCAATCGATGGAATCGTCTATTTCCAAATCAGGCACACAAAACTTCTCGGCTACGACATCAACACAGGCGAACGTCGCTGTGAGTACGAATACCAACCAAGCAAAGCCGAGATGATTGCAACCGGAAAAACCATCTTTATCGGCAGCAACAGGCGCATCGAAGCCCTTACCACATGCGAGCTTACAGAAAACTGGCATTATGAGTTCAGCGATGAACAGATAACCTCGCTTTCAA
>CAYYJO010000010.1:9892-14697 GCA_964472265.1 uncultured Caldisericales bacterium
TCCCTCGGCAGGGTTTATCAGTTCAAAGCAGGGCCAAACCTGGAAGTCACACCCAAAAAAATCGACATCGACGTTTTAACCACACAAGGCGACGCCGATTTCCAGTTCACAATCAAAAACTCGAGAGCCGATGATTGGCAGACAATGCTTGAAGGCGACGTTTCAACCGAAGCTTCATGGCTCTATCTCCCTGAACCGCTCTTCAAGGTTCCAACCGGTGAAAGCATTGACCTTAAAGCCATGATCGTACGACAGGAGCTGAAAAATCCTGGCTCATTCACAACAGAGTTGACTGTAACTTCAAACGGAGGTTCGTACAAACTTCCTGTCAGTCTCCACTTCATCGATCCCAACCCACCGAAACTGTGCATAGATCAGACCTCAATAGATATGGGCGCCATCCAGACCGGAACAATAAAAAAATGTTCAGTGAAGGTGACAAATTGTGGCAAAGGCGTACTCCATCTGACAATCGGCACAAAAACCTTCGGTGACTGGCTGGTGGCAAACCGTGTCACGGCCGACATTGCCGAAGGTTCAACCGAAGAGATAACAGTGCTTGCCAGAGGTGACAGGATGACGACTGCACCGGGTGACGACTGCACCTACTCAGGCGTGCTCTCGATAGCCACAAACGTCGACCCCGAACCAATCTCTGTCCCAGTAAAAATCAGGTGTTACGGCATCCCGATACCAACCAACATCAGGATCCAGATTGGTAACGAAAACGTTTCTGTCAACGGCAGCACGGTCAATTTCAAGCCGGCAAGCTACATAAACGACTCAAGAACAATGGTTCCGCTCAGGCTGATCGGCGAGGCATTCTTTGCCCAGGTCAACTGGTACGAGGACACAAAGACAATCACCATCAGCTCCTGCACCACCCAGTCAAGATTTACAATCGGCTCAAAGATAGCCGAGATCATCACCCATGACGGTGTCCTGGAAAAACCGATTGACGTTCCGCCAGAGATCAAAAACGGAAGGACGTTCATTCCGATAAGGGCAGTATCAGAAATCCTTGGCGGCAAAACCTCCTGGGAAAACGAAACAAAAACAGTGGTTATCACATACGAGCCATAAGTGCAAAAGAGATTCATCATCAGAGGAATTGTTCAGGGTGTTGGCTTCAGACCGTTCGTCTACCGCATTGCAATTGCGGGTGGACTGAAAGGGTTTGTCAGGAATATTGGTGATGGAGTCGAGGCCGTATTTGAAGGATCGCAAGAGCAGATAGACTCAGCAATCCACAACATCAGGCATGCACACCCACCAATGGCAAGTGTTGAAAGTATCTTTGATTCAGATTTTTCAGGCGACCCATTCGTTGATTTCAAGATACTCAAAACCCCGGACGATTGCCCAACTGACGTCATCATCCCTCCAGACATAGGCATCTGCGACAACTGCAGGCGTGAGCTGCTTGACACACAAAACAGAAGACACGATCACCTCATGATCTCGTGCACCGATTGCGGCCCAAGGATGAGCATCATAAGAACGCTTCCCTACGACCGACACACCACATCAGCCGGTGATTTTTCCATGTGCCAAACATGCAAAACCGAATACACCGAACCGGCAGACCGGCGCTACCACGCCCAGACAATCGCCTGCAACGATTGCGGGCCAAAAGTCTGGATGGGCGACCTTGAAGGGATTGAAGCTGTCGAAGAGGCAAAAAGGCTGATTCTCAAAGGTGAAGTGGTTGCCATCAAAGGCATCGGTGGCTTTCACCTTGCCTGTCTTGCAACAGATGGGGAAGCCTGCAAAAAGATAAGGAAAATCAAACACCGTGGCAACGAACCAATGGCTGTTATGGTTTTTGACATGACTCAAGCAAGAAAGCTCGCAACAATCGATGAATGCTCTGAAAAATGGCTGACCGGCTGGCAAAAGCCAATCATTCTTGCGCCAAAGTCCGAGAGCTACAATTTGGCCGAATCGGTTGCACCAGGCACCGATAAAATTGGCATCTTTCTCCCGTATACCCCCGTTCAGGTAAAACTGATGCAGGACATGCCGCCAATTGTTCTCACCTCGGCCAATATTCACGACGAACCAATTTCTACAACCGAAAAAGATCAGCTGGTGACAGACATTTTGACCAATGACCGAGAGATAGTTGTGCCTCTGGACGACTCGGTTGCAAGGTGCATAAACGGTGAAATCCAGCTTGTCAGGCGCGCCAGGGGGTTTGTTCCCCAGGCGTTTCCGATTGCCACGCCAAAGAAAGTGCTCGCTCTTGGCCCACAAATGAAGTCCACGTTTGCATTTTTCTGGAACAACAAGAGTCTTGTCGGTCACCACATCGGTGAGATGGGCAACCCTGCAACATTTGAGCGATACAGGGAATCGCTTGCCCAGTACCGCAAACTGTTTGGCTTTGAAGAAGAGGTGGCGGCTTACGACCTGCACCCTGACTACACCGCAACAAAGCACAGGCTAGAACTGTCGAGTGCAAAAGAGTTTGTTGCCATCCAGCACCATGAAGCGCACATCGCATCGGTAATTGCCGAACATGGCATCAAGGGGAAGGTCATCGGTGTCGCTGCTGACGGAACCGGTTACGGTCACGACGGCAAAATCTGGGGCTGTGAATTTTTCATCGCTGAAAACTTCAGATTCACTCGAGTTGCCCACCTGCTTCCGTTCAGGCTTCCGGGTGGCGAGGTGGCTGTCAAGGATTGCAAACGTGTGGCTTTCTCACTTGCTGTACAGGCAGGAGCAACGTTTGAAACCGGTGAACCGGAACTTGACGCCATCATGAAGCTTCAGCTCGAAAAAAACATCAACAGCTCGACCACATCAAGCCTTGGCAGACTCTTCGACGGATTCTCGGTGGTTGCTGGCATGGGAGAAACCGCAACCTTTGAGGCTGAACTGGCGATAAAACTCGAATCAGCTTTCAAACCCGACAAACCTTACGACTTCCCCATCATCGAGAACAACATGCAAATGATTGACTGGCGACCGGCATTCCTCGAGGCTCTGGAGAAGAAAGGCAACATCTCTGGCAGATTCCATTCAGGGCTGGCAAACGCTTTTGTCGAAATGTGCATGAGGCTCAGAGAAAAAACATCGTCAAACACCGTTGCGCTCTCTGGTGGGTGTTTTTTAAACCTTGTTTTCATCAATCTGGTTACAAACGCCCTTAAACAAAGGGGATTTTTGGTTTATACAAACAACATGCTGCCGCCGGGCGACGGATGTGTGAGCTTCGGCCAGGGGGCTATTGTTTGTGCAAATTCAGGAGGAAATTGACTTATGTGCCTTGGAATTCCGGCAAAGATTGTCGAAGTTGACGGGTTGGACGCTGTTGGGCAGATGGCTGGCGTGAATCGCGCCATCAGGCTTGACATGCTCCCGGAAGCAAAGGTTGGCGACTATGTGATCGTTCACACCGGTTTCGCCATTGAAACGGTGACAGAGACTGAGGCAATGGAGATTCTTGAAACGATTGAGGCGGCGTATGGCGGAATCCCGGTCTGACCAGGTAAAGGAACTCATCGCAAAAATACAGCTTCACACCGACAAAAAACCACAGACACTCATGGAAGTCTGTGGAACCCACACACACGCAATATTTGCAACGGGTGCAAGATCGCTTATGCCCAAAAACCTGAAAATCATCTCAGGGCCAGGCTGCCCCGTGTGCGTGACATCACAGGAAGACATCGACAAGATGATCGCCATCTCGGAAATTCCAGGCGTTGCCGTCTGCACGTTCGGCGACATGCTCAAGGTTCCGGGGACGGTTTCATCACTCTCACATTCAAAATCAAAAGGGTTTGATGTAAGGATAATGTACTCGCCCTTCGATGTTGTTTCATGGGCGGAACATGAGCCAAACAAAACATTTGTACTGGTGGGCATTGGCTTTGAGACAACAACTCCGGGTTTTGCTGCAACGCTTATTGAGGCAAAAAAGAGAAACCTGAAAAATCTCCTGCATCTTTGCCTTCACAAGACAGTCCCAATGGCGCTTGTCGCCCTTGCCAACTCAACTGAGGTCAAAATCGACGGGCTGATCCTCCCGGGTCACGTTTCGGCGATAATCGGCACAGCCCCTTACCAGTTTCTTGCTCAAGTGTACAAAATTCCTGGTGTTGTCATGGGTTTTGAAGGTTTTGACATCGTCACCGGCGTTGAATCGCTCACCGAAATGATTGCCGATGGTAAACCGTCAATAAAAAACCAATACACACGGGTGGTCAAAGACATTGGCAATCCCAAGGCAAGAGAGATTGTAGCGCAGGTTTTTGAAGACTGCGACGCAAACTGGCGCGGACTCGGTATGATTCCGGCGTCTGGATTGAAACACAAAAAAGAATTTCATGATTTCGACGTTTTAAATCGTTACAAAGTTGAAACGCCGGACTCGGCGGAACCAAAAGGGTGCATCTGCGGAAAAGTCATCATCGGAGCAAAAACCCCAAACGAATGCCCCCTGTTTGACAAGGTGTGCACTCCGTCAAATCCGGTTGGCCCGTGCATGGTTTCAGGCGAAGGCACCTGCAGCGCATACTTCAGGTATGCCAGGATGGCAAAATGAACGACGTATTCAAACTTTCCGAGGGTGGTGGTGGCGGAGATTCAAGGCTTCTGATCAAGCGTTTGCTTGAGTGCCTTGGAAATGAAGCCCTGTGCAAGCTGGATGATTCGGGCGTGATCAGCTTTGAAGGCAGAAATCTTGCCATGACAACCGATGGCTTCGTGGTCAAACCAATCTTTTTCCCAGGCGGAGACATTGGGAAGCTCTCGGTTTGCGGAACGCTCAACGACCTGGCTGTGATGGGTGCAAA
>CAYYJO010000010.1:14707-37934 GCA_964472265.1 uncultured Caldisericales bacterium
TAAAAGGAACAGACAAGGTTATCGTGGTCAAATCGGACTCTAAACCTCGTTGGGTTTGGCTTTCTCCAAAACACGGCGGAGCCCACATCATCTGTGAAGCCGTAAGAAACCTTGCTGCAACAGGCGCAAAACCTCTTGCCATCTCGCTTGCGTTGATTGTCGCCGAAGGATTCCAAAAGGAACAGTTTGAAAAAATCCTTGCATCAATCAAGGAAACTTTGGGTCAGGTGCCAGTTGTCACAGGTGACACCAAGGTTGTTGAATCCTCTGCAGCTGATGGGATTTTCATCACGACAACAGGCATCGGTGTCCAGATTGCCAGCCCAAGCGGAACAAAGGTAAAGCCTGGCGATGCTTTGATAGTTACAGGATCAATTGGCAGGCACGGCGCTTGCATCATGGCTTCGAGGAATGACCTTGGTTTTGCCGGCCAGCTAACCTCGGATGTAAAACTTCTGGCGCCATCTGTCATGCCGCTTTTTGAAGAATTTGGCGACAAAATCCACGCCTGCCGCGACATCACGAGGGGTGGCCTCTCGGCCATGCTCCACGAATTCGCCGAAAGCTCGGGTGTTGGCATGGATATTTCTGAGACTGCCATTCCGGTCGACCCAGACGTGAAAGGATTGTGTCTGGCTCTGGGGCTTGATCCGCTGCACCTTGCCTGTGAAGGGCGGGCTTTGCTTGCCGTTGATGAAACGATAAAAGACGCAGTAATCGACAGACTCACAAGTCTTGGAGAAAAAAGAGTCTCCCATATTGGTAACGCAACAGATGATCATAAAACATACGTTTACCTGACAACAAAAATTGGTGGAAAAAGGATTCTCGAACCCCCACAAGGCGAGATGCTGCCAAGAATCTGCTGAGAGCGCTTACCCGGTTGCCCAAAGTTTTGCCTGATAAGGGGATATACAGTATAATGAGTGTCATGAAAAATGAAGCCGGATGGAGACAAGCTTTTTGAGAGGTGAGATGGATAAAAAAACATTTGATCGCTGGATGGATTTTGAACCTGTTGTCACACCACCGGAAAAATCCAAAAAATCACCTGCCAAGCGCTTGCACACAAACAAGAAACTGAAAGCAAAATCTGAAACTGTTTATGTAAATGAAACCCCTTCAGACAAAAAGGAGTGAAGTAGTATTCGTGAGATGGGCCAACGCCCTGTCAGGCCAACTCCTGTGGATCGTCAAACCCTCTCGACGTCGTCCTTTCAAGGTAGCGTGAGAGAATAAGCTGCGCCTCGAAGGCGTCCTTTTTGTCTCTCATTTTTTTGTCGGATTTGCCAAGCTCGTGTCCGATTCGCCTGATTTCTTGCGAAGTCATGCGCTCATCTTCAAGCTCAACCGGAAGCGTTGTTGACTTCTTCAATTCCTCAAGGAATTGGTCAACCCTTTTTGTAGAATCAGTCACGGTTTCATTGAACGGGTAGCCAAGCACAATCAATCCAGCCTTTTTCTCTGAACAGATTTTCAGGATTGCGTTAACATCGTTTTGCAGGCTTGATTTTTGGATGATTCCAACCGGAAACGAGAAAATGCCGTCAGGAGACCAGGCTACACCAATATTTTTTGAGCCATAGTCGATTGCGATCACCATCAGATGACCCTCAGGCAGTGGAGCGGGCAGGAGCCTGTGCAGTAGGTGCAAACGATGCATTTATCGTGGTCGATGTGCGCTTTCCCGTCTGAAACGCTGATGGCTTCCTGCGGGCAATTTTCCACGCACACACCACAGCCTTCGCACCAAAACGAAACAAGCATTTTCCTTGTGACTTTCGGTTCTGGTACATCGGGAATCTTGCCTTCGAAGAGATCACAGTTGAAATCGACCTCGTTGATGTGTTTCATGCCGACGGCCACAGAGTGCGCATAAGGAAAACCAATGGCGTATTTGAGGCTTTCTGTGGCGCGGTTAAGCAGTTTGCCACCGCCAAGCACTTTCATCAGATAGACGCCTTTGCCGGCCTTCCAGGCATTATGGAGTTCTTCCTCCATTTGAGCCTGTGTTCCGTCTTTTATTCCGTAGCCTTCGATATTGAACATGGAAAACACGCACTCAAGCTCCCTGTAGATGCGCATTAGGCGTGTGATTTCGATTGTGTGGGTTGAAACGCCGACTGCCTTAATCAAGCCGCGCCTCTTGTAGTCAAGTAAAACCTCGAGAGCGCGCCAATGACCCTTGAGTGTGAGAGCCGTTTCCTGCTCGTGGAGGAGGAAGATTGGTATCACATCGAGCTTCATCTGCCTGAGCGCTTTTTCAATTGATGCGGTCATCTTTTCCGGTGTTTCGGAATAGGATTTTGTTGCGATGACGGCTTCGTGTCTTATGTGGTTTGGTAGGGATCCGATGTGGCTTTGGGAGTCATAAAGTTCGGCCGTGTCAAAGAAATTGACGCCTCTGTCCCACGCGTGCCTCATCACATCAACGCCGTCGTTTACCGTCAGGCTGGCCTGCAATGGCCCCATGGTGAGTGTTCCAAGGCAAAGATGGCTTACTTCAAGCCCTGTCGTGCCGAATGGGGTGCGTTTCATCCCAGCAGGTTTTTCATCTCCAGCTCGATTGTGGAGAGTACCTGGTCGGCTGACTCTGGAGCGATTCCACCGGCCTGGCCAAGGTCTGGCTTTCCACCACCTTTAAAACCGCAGATTGAACCGACTTTTGTGACCAGTTTTCCGCAATGGAAGTTGTTGTAGGGGATTCCTTTGCTGAGAATGCAAAGGTAGCATTTGTCGCCAAGCTTTGAGAGGATTGCAGAGACTCCGTGGTCAAAGGCTTCAAGTGAGAAGTCGGCGACCAGTCGTGCGCCTTCCATGTCGAAACCGTCCGCTCTTGCGATGATGACATTTGTTGAGCCGAACCGCTTGGCAAGGGCTTCCGCCTGTTCCGAGTGAATCTTTGCAAGGCTGGAGATCAGGGCTTTGTTGCGCTTTGTGGTTTCGTCAAGCTGACCGATCATGAACTCGACTTTTTCAAGCGCCTGTCTTGAGCCAGCACCGAGAAGAGTGCCGATTTTATCGAGTTTTTCTTCCTCTTCCTGAATGTGTCTTATCGCCTTGCCGGCAACTTTTGCCTCAATGCGCCTGAGGTTTGCGCCAATTGAGGACTCTGAAACGATTTTGAATGTTCCGATTTCACCGGTTGAGCCGACATGGCAACCACCGCAGAATTCCATTGAAACCTGCGGAATGTCCACAACTCGAACCCTTGAGCCGTACTTTTCACCAAACAGCGCCACAGCGCCTTTTTTCTTTGCTTCCTCGATGTCATATTCGTTTACATCAAGGCAGACGTTTGACTGAACCTGTTCGTTTACGAAACGTTCGATCTGCTGGAGGTCTTCGGGTTTGATCTCGCCGGTGTGTGTGAAATCGAACCTCAGCTCCTCGTCGCCAACCCATGAGCCGGCCTGTGCAGCGTGATCGCCAAGGATCGACTTGAGGCCAGAATGGAGCAGGTGGGTGGCAGTGTGAGCCCTGGTAATGTTTTTTCTCCGTGCTGCATCGACTCTGAGCGTGATTTGATCACCGACTTTGATTGTTCCCCTGATGATCTTTGCCTTGTGGAGAATGAGGCCGTCAACAGGGGTCGTTGTGTCAATTATCTGGAGTTCGCAGCCATCGTTGAATGCTGTGCCGGTGTCGCCGATCTGTCCGCCTTTTTCGGCGTAGAAAGGGGTTTGGGAGACAGTGAACGAAACCAGTTGGTGGTCAGCCATCGCCTGAGGCACTGAACCCTGGCTGGTCATTATTCCAAGGACTTTGGAGGTGTGCTCGAGCTTGTCGAAACCAACGAAGTTTGAGGCTCCGGTTTCGTCCCTGAATGCTATGAGTGCTGTTGAGCGTTCAAACTCCTTTTGGCCGGAGTAGGATTTCCTGCCCCTCTCCTTCTGAGCTTCAAGTTCTGCCTTGAAACCTTCCTCGTCGAGCTTCACGCTCTCTTCCTCTGCAACCTCACGGGTGAGGTCGATCGGGAAACCATAGGTGTCGTAGAGCTTGAAGATGGTCGGGCCGGAAAGCAGACCGCCCTTTTCCTTTATCTTTGCGATTTCCTCACCGATTATCTGGAGACCCATGGCAAGGGTTGAGTGGAACTGGGCTTCTTCGGTTGTGAGAATCTTTACGACCGCCTCTTTGCGTTCGGTCAGGAACGGGTAGGCGGAGCAGTAGTTGTCAATGACGGATGGGACAAGTTCGGAGAGAAATGCGTTTTCGATTCCGACTTTTCTGCCGGCGAGTGCCGCTCTTCTGATCAGGCGCTTGAGAATATAGCCTCTTCCATCGTTTGCCGGAAACACACCGTCTGAGATCATGAAAACACAAGCCCTGATGTGGTCACAGATGAGATTCTTCCTGTTTTGAGCAGCGTCTATTGGTGCAATGCCATTGAGCACATCCATTATTGGCGTGAAAAGGTCGGTTTCCATTGAAGACCTGACACCCTGTGAGACGGCTGAAATGCGCTCAAGTCCGGCACCAGTGTCAATGTTTTTCCTTGGAAGCGGAGCCCTTGAGCCATCGGCCTTTGCATCAAACTGTGTGAAGACCACGTTCCAGAGTTCAAGGAAGCGCCTGCCTTCAGAGTCAAAGATGCCGTCTTTCATTGGAATGGGCTTGCCTGGCTCAAAGTCAAAATAGATTTCCGAGTCTGGCCCACAAGGCCCGACATCGCCCATCATCCAGAAATTGCTTGGATCAAACTGGATTTGATCCGGTTTCAGCCCAACCTTTTTCCAAATGTCGATTGACTCGTCGTCTTCGGGGTTGACCGTGACCAAAAGCTGGCCAGCCGGCAGACCCACAACCTTTGTCAGGTATTCCCATGCCCACGGGATTGCGTCTGTCTTGAAATAGTCTCCGATTGAAAAATTTCCGAGCATTTCAAAGAATGTATGGTGGAAAGGCGATTTGCCAACATTATCGATGTCGTTTGTACGAACACATCTCTGAACGCTTACAAGCCTTGAGCTGATCGGCTTTCTCTCGCCTGTAAAGTAAGGTTTGAGTGGAACCATGCCTGCAAGCGTGAACATGATGGTTGGATCCTGCGGGATGAGCGAGGCGCCTTCAAGTCTGTAGTGGCCGCGATCACCGAAAAATGATAAAAACGATTCACGAATTTCCTGAGATTTCATTTTTGCTGCTCTTTCTTTTTTATAAGACTAGTCGAGGCTGTCCAGAGACTTTGAATGGGAGCCTTCGTCCCAAACCCTTAATCTTTCTGATGAAACGGCCACATTTTTGGTTGCGAACAAGAACACGTTTTTGCCGACTTTCTCCACCATGCCGTCGAGAGCGTAGACTGCGCCTGATGCAAAGTCGATGAATCTTCTGGCAACTTCCTTGTCTGTGTCTTCGAAGTTTGCCATGATTGGTCTGCCCTGTTTGAGCGAATCGACTGCTTTTCTTGCCTCGTCAAAGCTTGATGGGGAGGTGACCACCACCGTGAGTTTGCCAAGCGAGGTCATTATCTGGCCTTCCGCTTTTCTGGATTCCTTGACAGGGGTCTCCTCAATCTCAGGCTCCTGCCTTTCAATCTCCTCCTCGTCGGAGAGTCCCAGAATGTTTTTGAACCAGTCACCGATGCCCATAACCACCTCCAAAAAGGATGCGTCCGAGCCTTAGGAGAGTGGCGCCATAGGCAATGGCGGTTTCAAAATCACCGCTCATACCGTAGCAACGCTCCATCCTTGCGCCCGAAATCCGCTCGCACTCGCTGGCAAGACTGTCAGCTTTCAAAAAGATATTTTCAATTATTTTATCCTGTGCGTCAACAGGAGCCATTGTAAATACGCCTGACAGTTTTAGATGTTCAGTTTTCCTGATGAAATCAGCAAGTTCGCCGAAAGCCTCCAGGTTAACCCCGGATTTTTGCTCTTCACCGCTGATGTTTACTTCAATCATCACAGGCAAAATTTTTGTTGCCTTTTCATCAAGCAGCGTTGCCAGCTTCACCGAGTCGACCGTGTCGATCCAGTCGAAGAGCTCAAGCGCCTCCCTGACCTTGTTGGTCTGGAGGTGGCCGATCATGTGAGTTTCGACAGGGATTCCGGCTTCTTTCCATCTCCTGCCGTTTTGGACATGATTTTCGCCGACAATTGAGATGCCAGAGTCGATGATGTTTTTGACTGTTTCAAGGTCGCCGTACTTTGCGGCAACCATTATCCTTACATCGCCAGGATTGCGACCGGCTTTTGTTGCAGCCTGCTTTATGCGCTCCCTGACGCTGTCTATTGCTCCATCCACTACTTCATCTTTCGCAGGAACGGCGGAATATCGAGATCTCTGCTTGATTGTTTGACTATTGATCCGATGTCGCCTTCCTTGATGGCTGTCGGTGTGCGGAGTTTCATTGATGCCTGTCTGGAATCGAAGCCTGTTGCGATGACGATTACTTTGAGTTGATCCTCCATTGTTGGGTCAATGACTGCGCCCCAGACGATGTTTGCCTTTGGATCAACATTCTTGTTGACATAACGGGCGACTTCGTTTGCTTCGCCAATCTTGAAGTCCTTGCCACCGATTACGTTGCACAGTAATCCTTTTGCGCCTTCAAGCGACTGGTCGAGGAGCGGTGAAGTGATGGCAGCCATTGCAGCTTCTTCTGCCCTGTTCTCGCCTCTTCCGACACCGATGCCCATCCAGGCTGTTCCGGCTTCCTTCATGATGGTTTTGACATCGGCGAAGTCAACGTTTACAAGACCTGGCACTGTGATGATGGTTGTTATTCCTTCAACTGCCTGTCTCAAAACTTCGTCGACCATTGTGAAAGCCTCTGTAAGGCTGGTGTTTTTGTTTGCTGCGTCAAAGAGCCTGTCATTGTTGATGGTGATCATTGCGTCAACCTTGTCGCGGAGTTTGGAGATGCCGTTTTCTGCAACGTCAGCCCTTCTCTCGCCTTCAAAGCTGAACGGCCTTGTGACGATGCTGATGGTGAGTGCGCCAAGATCCCTTGCTATCTGTGCGATGATTGGGGTTGCGCCTGTGCCTGTTCCACCGCCCATGCCAGCTGTGAGGAAAATCAGGTTTGCACCGGAGAGCATCTCTGCGATGATGTCCTTGCTCTCTTCTGCAGCCTTCTCACCAATGTCTGGCAGCGATCCTGAACCAAGCCCCCTTGTGACTCTTGGACCTATCTGTATCTTTGTTGGCGCAAGCGACATGCGGAGCGCCTGAGTGTCAGTGTTTATTGAGATGAATTCGCAACCTTCAAGCCCGGCCTCGATCATGCGGTTGATGGCGTTGTTGCCGCCGCCGCCGATTCCGACAACTTTTATGACTGCATTTGTGCCTTCCCAGACATCGAATGCGTTGCTCATGTTTCAACCTGCCTTTCAGACTAACCATTCTACAAACAATTGCCGATGTTTCAACAATAATCTTTACTGGACAGACGTCACCTGGTATGGGATGTCAGCCTTGATAACCATAGGAAATGCCTTTTTTTCGAGCCTCAACCCCTCAAGCAGAAGGGCTACCGATCCAAATTTCACGTCCATGTTGGTGTCGTCACCTAATACTATCAATGACCCCTGGGTAGTTTTGGCGTAAATTCCTGCCACATTTTCCAGATAAACCCTCTTGGTTGCTGATGGAAGTGCCACACCCGATGCCTGGGCTGAAAACGATTTTGGCGCCACCAGACAGAATATTTTTCCGTTACCAAACTGCACAAACTCACGCCTGTTTAGCATCACCTCAGTTATTGTTGCAGGGAAGCTCTTTCGCGTTCTGAGCACTTCGGCTACACATGGCTGGAGTAATTCAGCGTATTCCGACTTCGGTAGTATGTCCTCGTTGCCGGTTGGATCGACATACTTGACAGAAAGCACGATTGGAGCGTTTTCTGGTGGCGATCCTTCAATAAAGTTTCCGAGTACATCAACCTTTATCCGGTCAGAGCCGTAATTGATGACGAAAAAATCTTTCTTTTCAGTTACAACCACGGTTGCTTTGAAGAAGAACCCTTTTCTGATCTCGATTTTTTCAACCAGCGGCCCAAGCATTTTGGTCGCGTCGGCAAATTGCGAATTCGCTGTTGGCACCATGCCCATGACAAGCTTGGACTGGACATATTTTGCCACCTTTTCAACCTGCACGCGTTCGCACCCCTCATAGTTCACCTTTGAGACGGGAACAAGGGGTGGAAAGAAGGACAGGAAAAGGAAAAGCACCAAAAGCATGCCAAGCACCAAAGGCACAGCTTTCAGTATCGACGCGTAAGCCCTCATATTTTCTCAATATAACGTGGGTCACCAGCCTGTCAATAAGGTGGCAACCGGTTTTGATTGATTTATTCAAAACAAATCTTGGGCAGTCCTTCCAAAGATTCGTTAATTCGTTGCAGTCTGCCAAATCATCTTTGAAGCTGGATTTTAATTATGGTAAAATAGAAAAACCTGTTCCGATTTGAAGTTTTCAAGATTCGTTTTTCATTATCATTATACCAAAAATTGACAAATAATACACAAAAAATACCGAAAATCCTTTCGGGTCAATTTTGATCCGGTTAAAACTCAAAAAGTTGGCAATTGCTCAGACAATCAAGCGTTGATCAGCTTCTGCTTGATTGAGGTGTAGATTTTGTCAGCCTCAGTCAGTGCGGAAACCTCGACAGCCTCAGCCAGTTTTGCAATCTCTGCTGATTTTGTCTTGTCAGCAAGTCCTGGCAGGTTGATCATGACGTTGAGATGTGCGCCACAAACAGCGGTTTTCACGCAAAGAGCTGCCACTCCACCGTCGGAAAGTGAGTTCTGGTTTCCTTTGTCAGCAACAACTGCAATGAGCTTGAGGGCTTCAGCGCTTTTCTGCATGGTTTTGAGCGGAACCATGATAGCTTTGAGCGTTGCTTCCTGCATCCTCTTCTCTTTGTATTCGTCTGTTTCAGACGTACCCGACGGAAGTTTTCTGCAGGCCAGGAATTCGTTAAAGGCGTCTGAATCTTCCTGAATCAAAACCATCAGGTCTTCAACCAGCTTGTCTCCGGTGGCTGCAACCTGCTCCATCTCTTCCTTCACTTCGGCAAAACGTTTGGATTGTGAGAGCTTCGCCACCATCGCTGCCAAACCGGCAGCAAGCGCGCCACACGATGCAGCGACCGAACCGCCACCGGGAGCCGGTGACTTTGAAGCCACTTCCTTGATGAACGGTTTTGGATGCCAGCTGACCTGGCTTTCATCGGATGTGCCCAGCCTCATCTCAAGTATCTGCGATTTCTTGAACTCCCAGAGGTTGAGGTAGGATTCTGAAACGTCGAGGATTGCATCAAGCGGAACCATGCCAACGATCTCTGCTCCGATTGGAAGGACACCGAGTCTCATGGCTTCAGTCTTTATTGCCTCATAGACCAGACGAAGTGAGGTTTTTGTGTAGTTGGTCATGTTCATCGAAACCTGGACGTAGCCACGTTCCTTGATGTCGAAACCGAGGGCTTTGCAGAATTTGAATCCGCCCGATCTGAAACGGATGAGTTTAGCAATATCTTTTGCTATCTGGACGTTTTTGGTTCCAAGATTTACATTGAAGGCAACCAGAGGGAACCTCGCGCCGACAACAACCGCTCCGGCTGTCGGGTGCATCTTCGGTTCGCCGATGTCAGGGTTGCGTTCGGGTTTGATGCCCATTTCGTCTTTGATGGCTTCGTACTCGCCCTGTCTGATGTGGGAAAGGTCTTGTCTGGCCGGTATTCTTGCAGCGTCCTCATAAAGATAAACCGGAATCTGTAGCTCTTTCCAGATGCGTTCGCCAAGTTTTACGGCAAGGTCTACAGCCTCTTCGGTTGTTACGTCGGATATTGGAACAAACGGGATTACGTCAGTGGCGCCAAGCCTTGGGTGTTCGCCTTTCTGATGGTTCATGTCGATGAGCCTTGAAGCCGTCTGGCACATTTTGAAAGCTGCATCGGATGCTGCCTGAGGGTCACCGGCAAAGGTGATTACACACCTGTTGTGATCGGCATCCATCTGGACATCAAGCAGCTTGACTCCCTGGGTGTCGACAACACACTGTGCGATTGCGTCCACAACTTCTTTTCTCTTGCCTTCTGAAAAATTCGGTATGCATTCAACAATCTTTGCCATCTATCTGGCCTCCTTGCCTGAAATGTAAACGGTTTTTATCGGATTGTTAGCAAATTCGTACGGTATGGTGTTGACTGAGTGTCCGTCAAGGATCAGAAAATCAGCCTTTTTCCCAACTTCTATTGAACCCACTTCCTCGTGAAGTCTGAGCGACCAGGCAGCGTTGATGGTCACTGCAGCCAAAGCTTCGTGTGGTGAGAGTCCGTAGTTCATACAGGCCAGACCCATGACGTGTGGAATTGACTGGATTGTGCAGGAGCCCGGGTTTCTATCGGTGGCAAGAGCGATGATGCAGCCAAGTTCGATGGCTTTTCTTACTCTGGCGTATGGTTTGCCAAGGAAGAACGAGGTTCCGGGGAGAAAGGTGCAAACAGTGCCTGAATCGGCCATTGCCTTGAAGCCTTCGTCGGAAGTGTTGATGAGGTGGTCGGCAGAAAGAGCGCCAAGGGTTGCTGCCAGCTTTGCGCCACCGGTGTCTGCCAGTTCATCGCAGTGAAGCCTGCAGGCCATTCCTGACATCTTGACGATTGCCTCAGTCTCTTCGTTGGTGTATGCGCCTTTGTCACAGAAGACATCGATGAAATCAGCAAGAGGAATGCAGCTTGAAAGCATTTCGCCAGTGAGCAGGTCAAGGTACTCCTGCCTGGTCATCTCTTTGGGGAAGGAATGCGCTCCAAGGAAGGTTTTTCTGACACTGACGCCAAACCTGTCCTCAAGCACTTTTGCCATTTCCAGCTGTCGAATTTCAGTTTCAGTGTTGAGTCCGTAACCAGACTTGATCTCAAAAGTTGTTGTGCCATGACGGATCATTTCCCTCATGCGCCTGGCCGATTGGTCAAAAAGCTCCTGATCTGAAGCTTCTCTGGTGGCCTTGACCGATGAAACGATGCCTCCGCCAGCTTTCATGATGGTTTCATAGGTCTCGCCCCTGAGCCTCATCTCGTACTCATTCGCACGGGATCCGGCAAAGACCAGATGAGTGTGGGAGTCTACAAAACCTGGTACAACACAGGCTCCATGAGCATCAACAGTGGTCAATGCTTCAAAATGCCTGACAATTTCTTCGTTGTCACCGACTGCAACAAAGCGACCGTCTTTCACGGCGATCGCTGCGTCATTGATTATGCCGACGTTTCCAAGCTCTTTTCCTCTTCTGGGAATCGAACCTTTCAGGGTCGCCAGTTCACCGATGTTTTTGACTACGAGGTCTGCCCTCATTTTGACTTTGGAGCCGCCGTGATTTTGTTGATCGTGTCGATGATGATTTTCTTTATGCCGTCGTTTGTCCAGCCACCCATGAGGACAACATTGCCATCCTTCGACTCAATCAGACCAAAAATCGAGTTGACAGGCTTCACCTGCATAATCTGAATCGGGTCGTTGATGAAATACTTGCCCTGGGATTTCTCCATTGATGTGCCTTTTTTAGCATTTTCCTTGATCCAGTCGTACGGATTCTTGATTCCGTTCATGCCAAAGCCTACGACAAATTGTTCAAGCGCATTGTCGAATGCGGCAGGATTTGTTTTTGGATCGATGATATAGACGGCAAGATAATTGCTAAGCGGCATTGAGAATGAAGTACTCATTGATACTTCGCCCTCAATCTTTTTCCCTTCTTTGCCCTCCATCATTGTTTTGAGTTGTTCTGGTGAAAACTGCATCCTTTTGTTTTCACCGGCAGGATAAAATATTGCGCCATAGTCTTTTACAATCTGGTGAATCTGCAAAACATCGCTGGATACGTCACACTTCCAGCCTTCCGGGGTTGGAACAGTCACATATCCAAACATATCTTTGAATTCTGTTAGGTTTGCCGGTTCCACTTCATTTGTCTTTATTGATTTGAACGACTTTATGATTTCATCTCTGTTGGCATCGCTGTCAAACTTGCCATGAAGGTAAGCTGTGAAATCATTTCCCTCAATGTAGGCAACAACTGAGCCTGCAACAAGTTCCTTCATTGGTTTGTCGCCAAAAATCCAGCCCTTGACATTTTCAATCTTTGTGCCCATGACTTTGCCCTTTGACGAGAAGAATTCGACAAGATTTGTCTCTGCTATTATGTTTTGTCCCAACAGGAATTTCTCAATGTCATCGGCCTTTGCGTCTTTTGTGAATACGGCGCAAAGGATGTTGTTCGGAGCCAAATCAGCGGTGACTGTTGCCGAGTCGCCTGATGCAGGCTTGTCCGCAGTCTCGTTGGCTGGCTTGAACAGGTAAGGGTACTGGCAGTTTTCAAGGCCGTAAGGGGCAGTTGCTGCCAGAGTGTTTTGCATGATCCAGTCCTTCGGGGTGTCCATTTCGAAGTAACCTGTTTTTTGCTTGAAGTGGTTGCCGATAAGTTCAGACTCGGGAGCTTTTGGTCTGTTTGCCACCAAAGCGCCGATGGTGATGGCAATAACGATAAGTGCGGTTGCTCCAACCGACAGCCATAAGTAGAGTTTTGATCTTCTCTTCTTCTGCTGTTCCATGACCGAGATGCGTGGAATCTTTTTGGAAACTGGCTCTCTTTTGATGTGTCGCTTTGTCTTTTTCGGCATTTTTCTACCCCTTGATGACGCCCATCGGCCTCATTTTCGCAATTTTTCTGGCGATCCCTGCAGCTTCAAGAACGTTTGTCACAACCTCAACGTCCTTGTAGGCTCCTGGCGCCTCTTCAATCAAAGTGTCGTTGCTTTTTGCCAGAAATGCCACTCCTGCTTCGTTAAGCTGCTTTGTGAGTCCAGAAACGTTGTAGCGTTCGAATGCTTTTGTCCTGGAAAGCAGCCTTCCTGCGCCGTGGCAAGCGGAAGCAAACACCTCGCTGACCCCTTTCGGAGTACCAACCATTACAAAACTGTACCTGCCCATGTCGCCTGGCACAAGTACCGGGTGACCGGTTGACTCGTACTCCTTTGGCAGACCCGGCATGCCGGCAACAAACGCTCTGGTTGCGCCTTTCCTGTGCACAACCACCTTTTTGCCACCGTGGTTTTCCATCTTTGCGATGTTGTGCGCCACGTCATAAACAATCTTTGCTTCGAGCTTAGAAACAGGGATGTTCAGGCCTTCCGAGAGGGACTGTCTAACCCAGTGGGTAATGACCTGCCTGTTTGCCCACGCATAGTTGGCTGCGGCAGCCATGGCTCCAAAATAACGCTTGCCTTCATCAGACTTTACCGGTGCACAGGCAAGCTGCCTGTCAACCAGTTGAATGCCGTATTTCTTTGAAGCTGACATCATTACTTCGATATAGTCGGTTGCCACCTGGTGACCCAGCCCTCGTGAACCCGTGTGGATGAGGGCGACGAGCTGACCCTTGAACAGACCGAAAACCTTTGCCGTCTGTTCGTCGTAAACCTCAGAAACCTCCTGTATTTCAAGGAAATGGTTTCCGGCACCCAGTGTTCCAAGCTGTGGCAATCCCCTGCTGGAAGCCTCTCTCGATACTGTATCGGGATTTGCACCGTTCATGGCGCCTTTATCCTCGATGAATCCGGCGTCTTCAGGAAATCCAAATCCCTGGTTTATAGCCCAGGAAGCGCCATTGACAAGAATTGCCGGCAACTGGTCACGTGAGACTTTGAGCCTGCCCTCCGAGCCAACGCCGGTTGGGATGTTTGCAAACAGTCTCTCGACAATTTTTGGCACCGATTTGGCGATGTCTTTGGCCACAAGCGCCGTTGAGATCAACCTTACGCCACAGTTGATGTCGTATCCGACACCACCAGGAGAGATGATCCCTTTATCCTCGTCGAAAGCAGCCACGCCACCGATTGGGAAGCCGTACCCCCAGTGAATGTCAGGCATGGCGATGGAAGCGTTTATGATTCCAGGAAGGGTTGCAACATTTGCCACCTGCTCAAGGGCATTGTCGGAGAATAACGATTCCTCCATCGCAGAGCTTGCAAAAACTAAACCCGGCACTTTCATGCCGGGTTTGTAGGTGTTTGGTATCTGGATGCGGTTGCTGTCCAACCTTATGGTTGTTTTATTCCACAGACCGCCCATGTCACTTTGAAATTTTTGCGTTAAGGTTGCTCTTGCCCGAGAAGGTCACGTTTTCTTCAAGCCTGAAGCGTGAGGTTTCAAGTTCAATGTCGCCCAGGAGTTTTGACCCTTCGAGAAGCTCGATGAGTTCTTTGCAGTAGAGGTTGCCTTCAATGAAACCAAGGTTTGTGACCGATCTCATCTTGACTTCACCTTTGATGTGGCCTGATTTTCCAACGATGAGATGACCTTCACCCGATACGTTGCCTTCCAGTGAGCCATCGATGCGAAGGATGCCATTGCAAATCACCTCGCCGACCAGACGGACTGTTGAGGCAATGTAGGACTCTGACCTATCACGAAGGTCGGTTGGTGCTCTTCCAAACATGATTTTATCTCCTAGAACGGGAATTGTTCAGGATTTACGGCTGTGTCGTTGATCCTGATTTCGTAATGTACGTGTGGGCATTCTGCATTTCCTGTTTCACCCATGGTTGCAACGACCTGGCCTGCTTTGACCATTTCGCCGACTTTTACCAGAAGGGTGTCACAGTGGGCATATCTTGTGACGATTCCACCACCATGGTCGATGTCAACGCATGTGCCGTAGCCAAAGTAGTTTTCCTGTGCCCTTACGACCTTGCCTGAAGCGGTTGCGTGAAGCGGGGTGCCTGTTGTGTTTACGATGTCGACGCCCTGGTGGAATGACTGTGTCCAGTCCCTGTAGCCAAACGGTGACGAGAGGCGACCTTTTGCCGGCCAGCCTGACGGTGTGTGTTCAAGAATATTTTTGCATTCTTCTGAGTTGATCTTGAGCTGCTGAAGGTTTCTTGACCATTCCTTCACGTCTGTGATGATCTTGTCGCCGGCTTCTTCAATCTTTGAGTAGGATTCCGGCATGTAGCCTGACGCTGGTTTTGGAACCGGCTGATAGTCAAGATGGTTGTCCTTCATCAGGGTTTCCCACGACTGATCCTGTGAGATGTTGCCGATTGATGCGCGGACTTCCTTGTCGATGCCGCCGGCATAGTCGATGTACTGGCTGATGATTGAGTACTGGTTTTCGATTTTTGTGAGCTTGTTGTTGAGGATGTGCAGGTTCTCCCTCTGGAGGTCGACAAGCCTGCGGTTTGATCCCTGTCGGAGGGTCTCAATCTTGGTCTCTGCCTGGACAAAACGGTTTACATAGAATCCAAGCACAGAGAATCCCAAAACGGCCACGATTACCAGTCCGTAAACAATTGTCAGTGGAATCCTGACGATGCGGACAGGAGAGTCGTAATGCGGGACGACCATCATGGTCAGATCCCTTTTCACGCTCTTTGACTTAATAAGCATTTGCACCTCCGATGAAGCAGGGGGAATCAAGGAACATTGTTCGTTCCTTTCTTTTTTGGTTCGCTTGCTGTGTCATTTGTGTTTTCGGCATCCGGTCTTGGAATGGTGAGGTCGTCACCCTTGATGCCGTTCTGGATTGCAGTTCTGATGTAATCGCCGGCGTCCATGAATGTGTTGCCGATCATGAGTTCGAAGTGGATGTGGGGTTCGGTTGAATTGCCGGTTGAGCCAATATATCCAATGATCTGGCCACGTTTGACCTGGTCGCCCTCTTTGACGAGGTTTTCCACGTTGTGGCCATATCTTGTTTTGATTCCGTTTGAATCATTTCTGTGGAGGATTTCGATAAAGTTTCCGTATCCAAAGTACCATCTTGAGATTGTAACAACGCCATCGGCAACGGCATAGATTGGTTCGCCGAGGGTTCCATCAACGTCAATGCCTGTATGGAATTCAGCCCAGCCCGAGATTGGGCTGATGCGGTTTCCAAAGCCTGGGGTGAGGTCGCGTCTGCCTGGTTCGCCCGCCCTTTTGAACAGGAACGGATCCGGAACCGGCCATCTGTTTGGAGTGTGATTCTGGAACCAGAGGGTGTTTTTGGACTGTCTTGCGTCTTCGGCGACAGTGTTGAGAGTTATGTCAGCCTGTGAGACGAGCTCTTTTATCTTGAGCCCAAGCTCCATCGCCCTCTGCTGTGGGTCAATGGTGGCTGCAAAACCTGAGCTTGTGGATGCCTTGTTGAGGTCATCATAACTGATTGAGGCTGGTTTCATCTGAAGGGTGTTGCGGATAGTGTTGGTTTTGTTTTCGAGGTCTTTGGCAACGTCTGTTAGCCAGCCGATGTTTTCCTCGCCTCTTCTGATTTCAGCTTTTGTGTAGGCGATCTGTTGTTCAAAAAGTTGTGTCAGGTGCGATGTTCCGCCGGCGACAAGGAGATTGTATTCACTCATTCTTGACGGGTAGAGAACGAACATGAAGTTGAGGACGAGACAGATAATCACTGTTGCCGTCACCGATCCGGCGTAGATGAGTGCCCAGTTCAAACTGAAGTTGAACGGTCTCTTTCCACCGGACCAGATGATCAGGCCCATAGTTTTTGTCTCTGTCTTTTTCTGCACCAACACGCCTTTCAAAATCTCCTGTTGAACCTTTGCAGGTCAAAAGGAATACTAATTGTCAATGGAAGCAAGTATATTTGCTGCACCCAAGCAGTCAAGTTTATCAATTTACTGCGTGCAGGAAGGTTACAGTCCAAAGTTAAGGAAAAGGCATAATTGATATGATATTGGCCAAATTGGGCAGGGTTTACACAGCTCAATTTTCGGTCATTTTGTGCACAAAATATGTGCCATTAACTTTATTGCGATATTTCTTAGCTATTAAATTTTCGGTATGATTTTCAGTTCAAAAAGCCTGAACTTCATGGCTTCGTTTGAAACCCTGAAAATCCAGGCCATTTCGGAAACAGTGTCCATGCCTGTCGACAGCGAACTGAACTGATTGTGTATTTCCCTGATCATTGCTGAAGGCATCAATAAATTAGTTGCGAAAATGTCAGCTTCCCTCTCGATTTTGGGATCGCCTTTGCCTGAAAGATCAAAACTCTCACCCTTGTGCATCAGGAAATGCCCTATCTCATGGGCGATTGTGAAGCGTTTTCTTGCAAAAGTACGGTTTTCATTCACAGCAATGAACGTTTCGTCGCCTTTTCTCACGAGAAGACCGTCAATCTCGGCAAAATTCCTGAAGAAAACCTTGACGCCAAGCTGTTTGCAGATTTCAAGCACATGAATCTGGGATGGTGTTTTTAGCGATCCAACGAGACCAAGGGCAAGTTCTGCCGGTTTCAGGATGAAGTCACCTTTTCCTTCTTGCACACGAAATCAATGAAGTCGAGGATTTCTTTCTTGCCTGCCTCAGAAAGATCGTCTGTCATCCTGATGTTGAGTTTTACAAGCTCAAGCGAATTAGACTCGTCCTCAATCAGCTGGGAGACTGTCATCCCGAAGAAATGGGCGATCTTCACAAGAGTCTCGATCTTGGGCTGAAGCTTGCCCGTCTCAAACTCAGAAAGGTTTGACTGTGGAATTCCTGTCCCCTTGGCAACGTCCGTCTGCGTGAACTTGAGCTTCTGACGCAAATCCCTTATCCTATCCCCAATGTTTACCTCTACCATAAGCTCATATATAACGAACAAAAGTAAATTTTCAATAGCAGACTTGCACCTGCACGGCAAGCATGCAATTTCAGTTTCCAAAAATCTGACGCCACAAAACATCCTAACCTGGGCTAAAATCAAGGGAGTGGATGTGGTTGGAACGGGAGATTTCCTGCACGAAAAGTGGAGAAGCGAGTTCCTGCCCTACATCAATGAACAAACGGTGATTCCGACAACAGAAATTTCACTTCATTTCAACTATAAGAACAGGAAGGCAGCAATACACCTGGCACTGGTTTTCTCAAACATAGACGGTGGAATCTGCGTGGCAGAGTCCCTGAAAAGTTTTGCCCCTGTTGAAAGATTGGCAAGACCTGACATTTTCATGACGCCGGACGAATTCTGTCAGAGAATTTGGGAATGTGACGAGAAATGCGCAATCATCCCCGCACACATATTCACTCCTTACTTTGGCGCACTTGGGGCAAGAGGGCTGGACGACCTCGAAATATTCAAAGGTTGTCTGAAAGCTGTTGAAACCGGCATCTCCGCCGACATCGAGATGTGCAGTTCAGTAAAAGCTCTTGACAACTTTGCATTTGTCAGCTTTTCGGATGCGCATGGTCTGCAAACCATAGGCAGAGAATCAACGATCATAGGGAAAGGCAAAGTTTCAGAGGAAATCACCAAACCTGTCGCAACAATTGAATGTCACCCTGAACTCGGAAAATACCACCTCACGGGCCACAGAAAATGCAGCTTCTCAACCGAAGAGGCCGTTCCCGGACTCGTTTGCCCGGTCTGTGGAAGAAAGATGGCAAGAGGAGTGGCTGAGAGGCTTGGATACTTCAAAAGGTCGGACAGAACACCGCCAGAATCGATAAAGACTGTTCCGCTGCTCGACATTCTGATGAACTCATACGGCACAAACTCAAAAACTTCCAGGCAGGAGAAGCTCTTCATGAAGGCTGTCGAAGTTATTGGCAATGAGTATTATATATTGTTGCAGGTAAGTGCCGATGAACTGGCAAAATGCTTTGAAGATTCCACAATCTCTCTCATTCTGGCCGCAAGGTCTGGCAACGTATCGATCAAGCCCGGTTATGACGGTGAGTACGGAAAATTGTCAGAAAGTAACTGCTAGCCATTATCTTCCACTTTACAAAACGAAACTCCTTTTGGCTTTTCAAACGTATTTTGTGCACAATCTGCACAATTTAATATCAACCGCTTGTTGACATTGAGCCATAAATACTTATCAATGTCATATCCATCAAAATGGAGGTAATGTTTTGAAGAAAATTGGAATAATGGTAGCAATTGTTGCGCTCTTTGCCGGTTTTTCGACCGTCGGGGCAGGCTCAGTACAGATCGCGGACAAACTGCAATCCCCAACTGCATGCATCAGCCCAAATGGTGAAAATGTGTTCTTTATCGCGAGGACGGCTGGCACGGTGCCTACAACTTCGATCAAGGTTTTAAACACAAGAACAAATGCAGTTTCAGAAATCGCCAGAGACTGCAAACCCTTCTTTGGTTCAGACATCACCTATCTGGCCTCAGACAAGTATTTCTGTTACATCGACACTCGTGATAACGGTGGAAACACCTACAACATCTACTCTTATCCCATCGGTTCATCAAAGTCCTCCCTTCTTGTCGGCAGAGTCCATCCAGTTGTAAAAATGGCGGTAGTCAGGTCAACGCTCGTCTGGTTTGAGTCAGGTGAGACCATGTCAATCTGGACTAAATCCCTCGACAGCAGCAGCCAGCCCGAACAGATCGCGTCCCTTGGAGTAGAGAACGTCTCAGACATTTCAATGTACGCCTTCACTTTCAATAACATTGACTACGTTGTTTATGACGACAGGTCAAACAACAAGTCAGCAATCAGGCTCTACAACCTCTCAACGAAAGAAACAATTGCCATTGCTGATACAAGCCTTGTCGAGTACAGCCCGAGATACCAGAATGGCTGCATCTTCTACGTCAAGTGCAAGTCTCTGGACCCCTATTCACAGATTCCAACATCCCTTGGCGGATCAATCGAGTGCTACTCGATCAATGAGGTCTCGACCAGGACAATTTACGAGTTTGACGGGCTTCATGTTCCAACTCTCATTTCAAACATCCGAAACGACAGCAATTTCTATTTTACACTCGTCAATCGTGCCACCTCGGCGTTTGAATGCAAGAAATATAACATTGGCGTTCAGTCTCTTTATCCTGGCTTCACATCCGATGGAAGCACGTTCATCAACATCCCGCAGGAATCGTGTAACGCAAACACCGTCTGCTTCTCCGAGTTTACAAACATGTTCTCATCAAACCTCTACACGTTTGACACGATCGCACAGGCAAAAAACACAGTGTCGGATTTAAAAGATTCTGAGTTTTTGGTTGGCTATACCGGAAACAAGTACATCTACTCGGCCATCGAGTTCACGCCTGATTCAACAGCAAGAATGCCCATCATCTCAAACATCAAGCTGATGACCTGGGAAAAGTAATCCTGCATCCGATATTAAAAAAGCCAGGCACAAAGCCTGGCTTTTTTGTTTGGTTCAACATTCAAATCACTGTTCAGTGACGACTTCTTCCACACCCGGGTCATTCATTCTGGTGACCGAGGTGACCTTGTCGCCTTCCTCAAGCTTTATCAGCCTTACGCCAGTTGCGTACCTGCCAAGCTGCGGGATTTGCGAGGTGCTTATCCTGATTGTCTGGCCCTTGACCGTCATGATGAACAGGTGTTCGTCGTTTCTTACAATTCTGCATGAAACAACCGGACCGGATTTTTCGTTGATGTTCATGGCGCGAACACCCTTGCCGCCGCGCTTGATTAGTCTGAAGGTGTCAAACTCGGTGCACTTGCCATAGCCGTTTTCCGAGATGCAAAGGAGTGCGGTGTCTGGTTCTTCGACTTCCATGCCGACCACCTGGTCGCCAATGTCGAGTCTGATGCCAATGACACCCTTTGAGGATCTTCCTGTAATCCTGATGTCACCTTCGTTGAATCTGACAGCCTGACCCATCCTTGAAACGATGACCACTTCCTCGCCCTGGTTGACCGGCCTTGTCTTTTTAAGCCAGTCGTCATTTTCGAGTGTGATTGCGATGATGCCGGTTTTCCTGACTGACTCGAACGACTTAAGCTCGAGCTTTTTCACGGTTCCTTTGGCCGTAACCATCATGAGGTTCCTGTCATCCCACATGGTGACCGGAAGGATGGTTGTGACAAATTCTGACGGTAGCAGCGGGAGGATGCTTGTGATCGCTGTCCCCTTTGCAGCCCTTCCGACTTCAGGAATGTCATAAACCTTGAATTTGTAGACTTTGCCAAGGTTTGTGAAGGCCAGCATGTCGGTCTTGTTGGTAACTGCGTAGATGTCTTGTGCTGAATCCTCTCCATGCGACTGGACACCGATTACACCCTTTCCACCACGACCCTGTGCACGCCATGCTTCAGCTTTGACACGCTTCATGTAGCCGTCTTTTGTCATGGCCACAATAACCGAGTTGTCGGAGATGAGGTCTTCACGCTTGATTTCAGTGATATCTGAGGCAACGACTTTTGATCTTCTCTTGTCGCCGAACTTCTTTTTCATTTCAAGGAACTCGTCCTTAATGAGCTTTTTCATGACTTCCGGCTTCTCAAGGATGGCTGTCAAATCGGTTATTTTGATTACAAGTTCAGCAATTTCCTTGTCGATCTTGTCAACCTCAAGTTTGGTGAGTTTGGCAAGGCGCATGTCCAGAATTGCCTTGGTTTGTTCGTCTGAGAGGTTGAACCTTGCCTTCAAACCTGCAGCTGCAGCTTCGGTGCTGTCGGCGCTTCTGATGATTGAGATGGTTTCGTCAATGTTTGTTATGGCAATTCTCAGGCCTTCCAAAATGTGCTTTCTGTCCTGAGCCTTTTTAAGTTCAAACTCTGTTCTGCGCCTGACCGTGTCAGTCCTGAAGTTCAGGAAAGTTCGCAGCATTGTCTTGAGGCTGGTCTCAACCGGTCTGCCATCGATGATGGTGAGCATGATGGCGCCAAATGTTGTTTGATACGTTGTGTGCTTGTAAAGCTGGGTTTCCACGAGCGTTGGGTCGGCTCCCTGCTTGAGTTCGACAACGACCCTGAGGCCTTCCCTGTCTGACTCGTCGCGAAGGTCACTGATTCCTTCAATCTTCTTGTCGCGAACCAGGTCAGCAATGTCGGCAATCATCTGCGCCTTGTTGACCATGTAGGGGATTTCCCTGATTACGATGACCTGTTTCTTGCCCTCGTTTTCAAGCTCTGAGATGCCTCTTGTTATGATCGAACCACGGCCGGTTTCGTAAAATTTTCTGATGCCAGCGGGAGAGATGATCTGTCCACCGGTTGGGAAGTCGGGGCCAGGCATGAGCGCAAGGAGTGCGTCGAGTTCAACCTCTTCATCTGTCCTGTCGATC
This sequence comes from uncultured Caldisericales bacterium, assembly GCA_964472265.1. Taxonomy (GTDB): domain Bacteria; phylum Caldisericota; class Caldisericia; order JAAYUI01; family JAAYUI01; genus JAGNLA01. The sequence goes on from CAYYJO010000010.1 coordinate 36,698, forward strand.
ATGTAGGTCAGACAGTCGACGATTTCGCCGAGGTTGTGCGGTGGGATGTTCGAAGCCATGCCAACGCCGATGCCCGAGGAACCGTTGAGCAGAATGAGTGGAAGTCTCGCAGGCATCACAAGCGGTTCATCGAGTGTGTTGTCGAAGTTCTTTGTCCAGGTAGTTGTGTTCTGGTCAAGCTCTTCGAGCAGCGATTCACCAACCGAAGTAAGCCTGACTTCTGTATAACGCTGGGCAGCGGCTGCGTCACCGTCGATTGAACCAAAGTTTCCCTGACCATCTACCAGAGGGTATCGGGTCGAGAACGGCTGAGCCAGTCTTACAAGTGCGTCATAGACTGCAGTTTCACCGTGCGGGTGATATTTACCGAGGACGTCTCCGACGATCCTGGCTGATTTTTTGTGTGGTTTGTCATGAGTGTTGCCAAGTTCGCTCATGGCGTAAAGGATTCGTCTGTGTACGGGTTTGAGTCCGTCCTTGGCATCCGGTATTGATCGGCCGATGTTGACCGACATGGCATAGTCGAGGTAGTAGGTTTTGATCTCCTCTTCTACCTTTATTTCTCTGATGTTTTGACCCAGATTGTCAGCGCTCATTTATTCACCGCTCCCTAAATGTCCAGGTTTCTGACTTCAAGCGCGTGCTCTTCAATGAAAGCTCGTCTTGGCTCAACCTTGTCACCCATGAGAAGCGAGAATGTCCTCTCTGCTTCTGCCGCATCCTCGATGGTCGCTTTAAGGAGCGTCCTTCTCCACGGATCCATGGTGGTTTCCCACAGCTGCTCGGAACTCATTTCACCCAAACCTTTGTAGCGCTGGACTTCAGCGTTTGAACCAACATTTTCCAGAGCCTTTTGAAGCTGGTTGTCGTTGTAGGCGTAGAGTTGTTTCTTGCCCTGTCTGATTCTGTAGAGCGGTGGCTGGGCGATATAGATGAAACCGTCTTCCAGGAGCTGTCTGAAGTGGGTGTAGAACAGAGTCAGAAGGAGGGTTGCGATGTGTGCGCCGTCAACGTCGGCATCGGCCATGATGACGATCTTGTGATACCTGAGCTTTGCCACATCGAAGTCGTCGCCTATGCCTGTTCCAAGGCATGTGATAAGCGCCCTGATTTCGGCATTGCTGAGAACCCTGTTCAGATTTGATTTTTCAACGTTGAGGATTTTGCCCCTCAAAGGAAGGATGGCCTGAATTTTTCTGTCTCTTCCCTGTTTTGCGTTGCCACCGGCCGAGTCGCC
>CAYYJO010000011.1:0-37197 GCA_964472265.1 uncultured Caldisericales bacterium
TGCCCCTCTTGTGAAGAGGGGGTAGGGGGAGTTCTTCTTTTAGAACCCACCGGCAACTTCGTTGCCACCTCTCTTATCAATGAAAGCAAGAAATATTGATTTATCCTTTTTTGTTTGTCCCCCTTATAAAAATGGGGTATCTTTTGTCTTATTATTTCACGGCCCGTAAACTCTGAGCTTTGGTGAATCATCGCCCAGCTCCGAAAGGATGAGTGTTGATCCGCCGACTGCAATCCCATACTCGAAGTTTTTGTTGGTTACTACTTCAATCGATGAGATAAGGTTGCCGTCGAGCTTTCGAATCTGAAGAATCTTTGGAATCTCTGCCGATTTCTTGTCATTTTTATCTTTTGGCAGCTTGTCTGAGTCAAAACCCATGCAGATGTAACTGTTTGGCGTGAGCAGCCAGTGACCGCTGACCATCCTTACCTTGTTTTCTTTGCCATCTTTTGGAGCATTCATTGTTGCGATGCCGGAATCGAGATCAAAGGTTGCCCCAAACTCTTCACTGGCACAGTACAGCTTGTTGCCCACAAAGTTGGCTTCATATAGGCCAACGCCTGTCATTGAGAGTTCTCCCGATGTTCCCCTCACTTTGGCGGTGAGTTTGTCGAAAACCCAAGGCCCCTGAAGGGTTGAAACAATGATAAACTGCGTGTTGTACAAAACCTTTATCGATGATATCTGGAACAGTGGGTCAGCTTTCTCAAAGATTACACTGCCATTTTTTACGTCCAGAATCTGGAATGCGCCTGAATCTTTTCCTCTTCTTGCCGCATAAACGAAATCGCCGTCAATTGTTACATTTGAAGAGTTGTAGTCACCCTTTTTACTCCAGATAAGCTTCATGGCCATGTCCAAAACGTAAAGGTCGGTTTTTGAAGTGAGAATGATGTATTTGCCATCTGACTGCGGTATGCCGGTGAGGAATGTTTTTGAAATCACCTTTCCTGTGTCTGGGTCAAGCATTGTAAGGCCATCTTTTGCGCCGATAAGCAAACCCTGTGAGGTGAAAAACATTGGCGTGTCGTGGGGGCCTTTTTTGAATGCAAAACCGTAATAGTTGGCGTCGATAGCCTCGGTGTTGTAAGTCCAGATAGCGTCACCATTGATTGCGTTGCGGCAGCTGAACTGCTTGTTTGTGATGTCATAAAGGTAAATCCTGTTGATTGTCGTGATTGCCGGAGCGAAACTTCCAGGCAGCGTCCACAGGAGTTTTGGCTTTTCCGGCAGGGTGGCATTGATGAGGCAATTATGGGCAATATTTGTGTTTCCACCGTTTACCAGAACCTGGCTCATGTCAAATTTTTTCGTTGCTGTTGTTTTTGCTTTTACCATAAGGATCAGGTTGCCAATCCTGTCAGCAATGACCAGCCTGTCGTTTGAGAGGTATGGCCACGGAATCACTGAGCCATCCACTTTCATGCTGCCGGAGATGAGGCCGTCATTGATTCTGAGTACGTTTATTCTTTTGTCTTCGGTTGGCACGAGGATATGGTTGCCGATGATGAATGGGTTTGAATTTATCGTTTGTGCAAAATCAACAGACCAGAGCTCGCTACCGTCGGTTGTAGAGATTGATTTTAGCTTTGTTTTGCCGCTTACAAATATCTGGTCGCTTGTCATCAAAGGCATTCCAGTCAGATCAAAGTCTTCGAATTGCGTCCAGATTTCCTTTCCATCGCTTCCCCTGCATGAGACTTCGTTTTGCATGATGATGTTTACGAACCTGTCAACCTTTGCAATGGGTGATTTTACTGTCTGTTTTTCAGACTTAACCCTCACAAGCAGGGTTCCGTCAAAGAGCAGGGAATAAATATTGTTGTTGGAGCAGTTAAAGAAGAGGTTGCCCTTGTCACTGCCAAGCGGAATGGCTGCGATTGTGCCGTTGATGGCGCCGTCAAGCTCAACATCCCAAACCTTGTTCAGTTCCGGGACAGAAACGCAAATAACTTTTCCATCCGATGTTCCAACAACCATCATCTTTGTGTTCATGACAGTTGGTGGAGCCGTGAGAACGCCTGAAACTTTGTATGTGCTTTCAGGTCTCGACTTGCCAGCGGCAAGGTCGGAGAGGTTGAAGAGAGAGATAAGGCCTGAGTTGTCGCTCGTTATAAGCTTTCCTTCAACAGTCTGGAGGGTTTCGATTGTGTTGTCGGTTACCTTGGTTCTCCATTTGATTGTACCATCGAAAGAAACGCCGGCTATTTCACCATTTGAAAGGCCAGCGATGGCAAGATCGCCAATGATTACAGGATTTGCAACCATAAGCACTCCAAACTTTACCTGGGCCGAGATTGAGAGATCGTTGAAATCGGTTGATCCGAGGTAGCCGGTTTTGCCGGCATCTCCACCAACCTGGTCTGGTGTGTCGGAGGGCTTTCCTATGACCAGAACACCTTTGTATTCGTGGCTTTCCTTGTCATTGAAAACCGTTATCGTGTAAGGATGCTCGCCTGTTGCATCCTTGCCAGGCGATGTCAGGAAATCAAGCTCGTAGTAGTTTTCCCGGATTGTCTCCGAGGTTGTTGTTTTGATGGAATCTGGAATGCCATCGACCTTTCCCTTGAAATCGGTTTTGCTGAAGGGAACACCAATGGCAACTTTTGCAAACAATTGGTTATCGGTTCCGGCAACGACGATGCCGCCAAGGTAAAGGCTTACAACATTCTTGTTGCCCTGACCGTCACAGCGGACAAAAAGCAGGAGAGAAGCCACAATCAGGCACACCACAACTGCCATGCCAACGTAGAGAATCCATTTTTTCATAAACCGTATTTTATGTTTAAAGGGTCGAATTACAACTGTGCAACTGAGTTTTATTCGGTTTATTTACTGGTGCCATCACAAAAATGACATTTATACCCTGAAATCGTCATTTTGAACCGAAAATAAAACGAATATACGATAATTCTAAAATCAGGGGACGCCTATTGACAGGGTTCTTGAGCCAGCATCCCAAGCCACGCCACCGCCAACTGTTTTTGAGAATAATCTTGCAGTAACATAGAGTGTTCCATCAATAATTGTGGCTGGAGGGTTGCTTTCCATCATCACTCCTGAAACGGTTGCCGTTTTTGCTCCGACTCCAATTGTTGATTTATGCCTGCCAAGGATGACCTCGGTTTTTTTTGTGGCACCACTCCAGCTAATTTTGGCGCCGAAAAAGTTGGCGAATTCACGCAAAGGCACCATCGAGCGATTATTAATCATTGTTACTGTTTTGTTAAGTTCTAATTTATCTGTGTTCACATAAATTTCGGTTTCACCGATAATATTAGTGACTGTGCAATCTCGGTAGACATGGAATCCAGATTCGATAAGGGGAGAAGTTGTGGTTTTGCCTGAAATGCTTAAGGTTGTCTTGCCTGCTCCGAGTTGTATTTCAAGCTGGAAACGATTATCAATACATTTAACCTTTTGAGTCAGCGTTGTTGAATCGTCAAGGGTTATTGTCACTTCAGACGGTGAAAAACCGACAGTTCGGCCTTCAAGAAGCACAGAGTTCGACCTAGTGTGCATGCCGGAAAGTGGGTAATCAATGATTATTCTTGGTTCTTCCGCGTTTAATGTCGTTATTCCAAAAGCCACAATAATAATTAGCAGTATTTTACAAAAATGTGACTTTACATTCATCATGTTATAACTTTTTCTCATCCATTTCATTCTAGTATTAAATAGTCATGAGAACAACTTCAGGTTCAGGAAGTCTGGAAGGCGGCCTCAAGGCTCTTGCCGAACCTACCAGGTTTCTTATTGTTGCTTTGCTCGCCAAATACGGCAAACTAAATGTGGGCCAGCTGGTTTCAGCCCTTGGAATCCCACAAGCGGGCGTTTCGCAGCACCTTCGAGTTCTGCGCTATCAGGGTGTTGTTGAGGTGGAGCGGGCAGGTCAATGGGCTTACTACATGATTGTTCCCCACAGATTAGAAACAACCATTAAAAGCCTACAGGAACTCCTTGCGGGATCCTTCTCGATTCCTGCCGAACTCTCGGCATCAATAGAGGCTCAACTGAAAAACTTCAGGCAGAATCAATAGAAAACCAGCAATTTTGAGCTAGTTTCAGGCAATTGATTAACCATGCAGTTCGTGGTATATTTTTGTCCATGATGATGAAAAAGTTAATAATATTGATGGCTTTTATCACTGCCACCTCGTTTCAGCCATTGTTGGCAGAGAATACGACTGATTGCGAAGAATGGGTCATGTTCAACCACGACTCGGCCAGAACCTGCCTCAGTGTAAACCAGGCAGCACCGCCGTTCCTCTATAGGACAGCGTACCAGGCCACAGCTGGCATCAGGGGATCAATTGCCATCACTTCAAGATATGCTGTCGTCGGCTCGGATGACGGCAAAATTTACTGCTATGATACAGACTCATTCAGGATCAGATGGTCATACAAAACCAGCAACATGGTCAGAAGCTCACCGGTAATTGCTGGAAATGTGGCTGTTTGCGGCTCGGATGATGGTTCAATGTATTGCATCGGCCTGGAGAGGGGCGATCTCATTTGGTCGTACAAAACCGGCGGATTCATCAGATCATCCGCTCTTGTGGTAAACAACAAGGTTTATTTCGGATCGCTTGATTTCAAGGTTTACTGCGTCGACATCCTGTCAGGCAAGAAAATATGGATCGGTCAGACCGGTGGTGAAGTCCACGGTTCACCGACATATCTGGAATCATCAAAACTTGTTGTAATTGGTTCGCAAAGCAAGTCCCTCTACGCTTTCGACGCTGAATCGGGCAGACTCGCCTGGACATTTGAAACCGGCTCGGAAGTCTACGCTTCATGCTCGACAGCCGGCGACAGAATATTTTTTGGCACAGATGGCGGAAAATTTTTCTGTCTGGACAAGAACGGCAAGATGCAGTGGACAAAGGATGTTGGAGCTCACATCTGGGCAACGCCGGCCCTCGTGGAAAACATGGTCATCATCCCCTGTGGCTACGATAAAATAGTAAGGTGTTTCTATCAGGACTCAGGCGAACTCGTCTGGGACTACAGAACCGACAACTGGAACTATTCGTCACCGGCAATCGGCGGCAAATTCGTTTTCTTCGGCTCTGACGACCAGAAGCTCTACTGCCTGAACTGGAAAACAGGCCGCGAGGAGTGGAAAGGCGATCTTGGCTACATCATCCAGGCATCACCGGTCATCTACTGCGAAGCTGTTTACGTTGGCACCTGGGGCGGAACCGTCCAGGTTTTCCATCCTGGTCCAATCCTTCAGGTTGATCCGCAAGAACTTGACTTCGGCCAGGTCGAACTTGGTTCTACGCCGTTCATGGACATGACCATCAAAAATGCCAGAGCTGACGCTTTTATCACCCAGCTCGAGGGCAAAATAGCAACCGAGGACACGCACCTCTCATTGTCAGCCAAGGAATTCTTTGGCGTTGAAAACCAGTCAGAGAAAAAAATAAGGATCACCCTTGACCCGGCAGGACTCGATGCCGGCAACCACCAGGCGCTTGTAAACATCACTTCCAATGGCGGCGACTACAACATGGTGATTAGATGGAAACTTGTAACACCTGCGCCACCGTGCATGAAGGTTGAGCCAACCACCCTCGATTTCGGATACCTCAACAGGGGCGACGAGTCCAAGAAAATCATCACCCTCCACTTTGACACAGACAGGGAAGTCCAGGGCATGGTCATGGGAGAGGACAGGTGGATCGATGTTGAACCGGTCACCTTCCAGACCGTTGGCAAGGCAGCGCTCATCACCGTTTCGATAAATGCCAGCAGAATCCCTGCCGGTACAGAGGCAGTCGGAAGAATAGTCCTTGCAACCAAAGACGAAGTTTGCCAGCAGGTCAGCGTTCAGGTCAGGGTTGCAACAGAACAAAAAATCATCCTTTCAATGCAGGTCGGATCAACAATCGCCTACCTCAACCAGAGACCGGTCGAGCTTGAGGCGCCACCATACATCACAAAAGAAGGCAGAACAATGGTTCCTGTCAGATTTGTCTCGGAGGCCTTCGGTGCAAACGTAAAGTGGGACGCAAAGGAAAAGAAAGTCACAATCTCCCGCTTTGACACAACGCTGGAAATGTGGATCGGCAACAAGAGGATGCTTGTTAACGGAACCCAGAAAGACCTTTCAAGCCCTCCTGAAATAAAGGGTGGAAGAACATACCTTCCATTCAGGGCAATCGCAGAGGCAATGGGAGCCGAAGTCTACTGGTACGCAGACAGCAAAACCGTAAGGATGGAGTTCAATCCATGAGTTTGCGTCGGTCAATAACCGACGTGTCAGCACAGCCAAGGTCGAACCCTGAAGCGCTCAAGGCATTGATCAAGGCAAGCGCATGGCTCACCGGCTCAGGCATTCAGGAAGCTGAAACCGAGCATGCAGGGGGATTCTACGCCTGGTTCTCATCAATGGACAGAACCTACTCCTACCTTTACTCAGAAATCACCGGATATGCCATCACCACCCTGCTTTTTCTGGACAGGGTGCTGCCGTACATGTCCAGAGATGTATTTGCAGATTACGCAGCCTCGTGGCTGGTTGACCAGGCATGGGTTCCAGACCAGGGTGGTTTCATCGCAAAATTTTTCCCTGCACAGAATAGAGTCTTGAGACAGATTTTCACTTTTGACACCGGCATGATCCTCAACGGTCTTGTAAATCTCTACCAGGAAACCGGCAACAGCTATTTTCTCTCGGTTGCCTCAGGCGCTGTTGATTTCATCACTGACAAAATGCGCTCCGGCAATGGGATGCCTTATCCAATATACGATTTGGACTCAAACGAATTCATCTGCGACAAAAAACACTGGAGCACAGACATCCAGCCCTATCTTGGCAAGTGTGCGATAGGCCTTCTCAATTACGCAGACACGGTCATGAGCGATCGGGTAAGGGACTATGCAAGCCAGATGCTTGAGTGGGTGCACTCATGGGCGCAGGAAAAACCTGAAGGTGCAGCATCAAGGGATGAAAAGGCATTCCATCTTCACCCGACGTGCTATGCAATCGAGGCTTTGCTTATCGGTGGCGTCAACCTTGAGCGTGAGCACCTGATTCAGTCTGCTTTCAAAACCTGGCGCTTTGTTGCCGAAAACCAGCTTCCAAATGGTGGGTTCCCGATGCTTGTCGGGGACGGTGAAAACTTTGAACGTTCAGATATTTGTGCCCAATTCATCCGAACCGGCTACATCTTGGAAAAACTCGGAATGCTCCCTGACACCTACGGAGACGCTCTGGATCGCGCCGTTGCCAGACTGGTTTCGCTCTCCTCCGAGGAGCCTGACCCGAGATCGTACGGTGCAATCATGCACTCTGGCCGTGAACGACCGGAAAGGTATGATCCCAACTGCTGGTGCACAATGTTTGGCATCCAAGCTTTGGCAATTGCAGCCGGCATTTCCGAGGCAATCCCGCTGGTTGTGACGGATATGTTCATGGTGTGATCACCCCAAACCTTCGGTTTGGGGAACCCCGTGCCTTGATAGAGCTTGTACTATTCTTCTCGGAGTGAATCCTAGAAGAATTATGATCTGAGTGGTTCTCTAAAAAGATAAGAATATTCTAATCCTTCTCCTGCGTCAGTGGGAGAAGGTGGCTGATAGCCGGATGAGGGAGTTTATCACGGCTCCGCCGATAAAGAACTGAGCCCCTTAACTTGTGTTGTTTTGAAATCGCGGAGCAAGTCCGCCGATTTCATGGGTTCTAAGTGGTAATTTACAAAAAAGATAAGAATTACATCATCCTTCGCCTGAAACGAAGTTTGGGGAGAAGGTGTCACGAAGTGACGGATGAGGGAGTTTTAAAACAACTCTGCCGGTAAAGAACAAAGCCCTTTGATTGTTCTTATACTGAAATCGCGGAGCAAGTCCGCCGATTTCATGGGTTCTAAGTGGTAATTTAAAAAAAGATAAGAAAAATAAATATTTTCGCCTCAATTATGAAGTGTGGTGGCACACGTATCTGAGGGTTCTTCGACGGAAATAAAAATGTTGGTTTCTACATCAACTCCTGCACGGTCTCGTCGTTCCAGCCGCCCCAGCCCGGCATTTCCTGGACTTTTCCATCAGGAAGCGTGACCTTGTCAATCTTTCTTCTGTGGACGATTGTCAGTGGGTCGCTCTCGAGGATGGCCGGCGTAATCGTGCGCGACTCGTGTTTGCTTATCGGATCGGGCTCGAAAGGTGTCGTGTAATTGACGATCTCATTGTAAATGTTGATGAGTATTCCGACTTCACGTTCAAGTGACGGCGAAAGGGTGGTGACCGGAAGACCCAGCTCGTAGGCACATTCTCTGCGAGTGAACGGCATTGCGCTTGAATTGATGTTGCGGGTGAACAGGTCGGCGATTCTCTCGGCTTCCTCTTTTGTGGTCTGCCTTTTTGCCAGTCCGATGCATTTGATTGCCACTGCCCTTGCCAGATGCCAGCCCCTCATGGCGTTGCCAACTGCAAGCGGGTGAAGCTGGAACTGGTTTATGACCTCGTCAGGCGTTGCGCCGATTGATTTGGCAAAATCAACGTAGGTTGTGAGGTCGTAAGGGTTGATCCAGACTGGATTCTCATCCGGTCCGACCGGTCCCATCGGGCTTGCGCTCTGAATGTGGATCGGTGAGAGTTCGGAAATTGGCGTCATGATGATTTCGTCTGCGCCAAGGGCGATAAACGATGATGCGCTGTGCATCCTGTAGCCGACAATAACTGCAAGGTGATCAGTGTATTCCCTGACAAGGCTCAAAACTCTCCAGGCTGCTTCAGGCGAACCGCCTCTTGCCGAGATGAGAACGTCTATCCTTGGCTGCTTGCCAAGCACGGAAAGCGTGTGGTAGAGCGGAGGAATCACGTCATCAGCAATCGAAGCCTGGTCTGGTGAAAGGAAGTAACAAACCAGCTTCGATTTTCTCTCGGTTTCAATCGCCTTGATAAGATTTTTGCGCTGGGTTCTGGTTTCATCCATTGTAAGCCTCCAGGAACTCGATGATTTGTTCTGCCGTAGCGTTTTCAAACAACGTGAAATCCTGTCTCGATCTGATGAAAGTCATCTGGCGCTTGGCGTAGTGTCTGGTGTCGGTTTTCATGATTTCGAGTGCTTCTTCAAGCGTTATATGGCCGTTTGCCCAGTCGAGCAGGGCTGGGTAGCCGTGGGCCTTTATGCGTCTGACATCGGCTTCAAGTCCTTTTTCAACCAGACCCTTCACCTCGTCTAGCAACCCCTGTTCAACCATCTTGTCGACCCTTTCGTTGATCCGGTCGTAGATTTCTTCGATCGGCCGTAGGATTCCAACGGGTATGAACTTGTATGGCAGAACAACCTTTTCCTTGAACAGATCAGAACGGGTTCTGCCTGAAACGATGAAGATTTCCATCGCCCTAACAATGCGCTTTGTGTCAGTCGGTTTTATTTTAAGCGCCGACTCCTGGTCGATTGCTATCAGCTGGCTGTGGAGCTTTTGCGGGCCGTTTTTGGCTGCAAACTCCTCGAGTCCACGCCTGACAGTGTCGTCTTTCGGAGGAGCCGGAGAGAGGCCGTCAAGAAGTGAAGAGAGCCACATATTGGTTCCGCCTGCAACCACCGGAAGTTTTCCGAGGGCAAAGATTGTGTCGGCACAGGCTGCAAAATCCTCGATGTACCTTGCGACGTTGTATTCATCGCGAACCGAAACATGACCGATAAGATAGTGTTTTACGCCACCCATTTCAGCCTTTGTCGGTCTTGCCGTTCCAATGAACAGCTCTTCGTAAACCTGCTGGCTGTCGCAACTGATTATCTGTGCGCCAAGCTTTTTAGCGACCTTAATTGCAAGGTCGGTCTTGCCGGATGCCGTCGGTCCATATATGGCCAGTATGTGCTTTTCGGATATGAGTCTATCAATGTCAGCCATCGGGAATATGCTACCAACCTTTGCCCTCAACTTCAATTATCATCAGTTTGAGTTGACAAACTTCCTGAAACAAGCAAAATTTCAGTATGAAAAAACTGGTTTTTGCAATATCAGCCGTCTTGCTCGCGCTCGGTTGCGGCTCAACGCAAACCGAAAACATCCATGAAAAACTCCTCTCCTATTACCCACAAATGACGGTCAAGAAAGCGTTTGAGACCCATAACAACCTGGTTCTCTACAGCTTCAACGTCAAGGCAATCAGGGACAGGATCTCAAAAATACCCGAAAAACCAAGCGATGCTGGCAACAAGCTCGCTCTGGTGAGCGCGTGGGAGTTTCCGACAAAATCAGATTTCAAGTGTGAAAACCCGTGGAACTATGATGGTTTCGCAACATGTCTCTACGATGGCACACAGGTTGTCATGCCTCCGCTTGATTTCGACGCATACATGACAAAAAACAGTGCCGTTCCAGGGACAACCGGCGAATCGACCGTCTACACCAACAAGCTCAAAACCCAGGAATTCCCGACTTTCCCAACATCTGCCGGTATGGACAAAAACGGTTTCATGGCAACGAGATCGCTTCGGGGTGACATCCAGAGGGAAGTGACAACGATGGTCACAAACTCTGACAAACCAATTACAAATTTCGACTCGGTGAAAATCTGCCTGGATGAACTGGCAGGCTTTGATGCCGTGGAGCTGGTTTTTCTGGCAGAATCGTTTTACACCAGAGCAAACTCGAATGCCATCCAGAGTCCGGCCATGTCAGCAGCACAGATTGGCCAGCTGATGCCAAACTTTCAGACATGGGGCAGGAACACCAGCATCCAAAACGCTGCATTCGGTTCCAGATGGGCCAATGGTTCGGAGACGGTCAAAGCCGTTTTTGTCTATACCGATGAGGAAAAGGCCAATGAAGACTACAAGAGCCTCTCACAGGGCTTGATCGCGATACCGGCATTCTTCAACGGCATGCCGTGGTACAAAAGAATGAACATGACCCTTCCGCAGATGAAGGTTGATGGAAGAAAAATCATCATCGAGTTTGACATGGAGCAGAAGGCTGAAAACCTTCAGTTCCCGCTTCTAATGAGATTTGCAGACAAGTTTGAAGATTGGGGATGGCTATGGCTAAAGTGAGATTTTTTGCTCTTGCTGCGATAATTTTCCTGGCTTCATGCGGATCGAAGGAACCGCTTCCAAGGACTCCATTCCAGAAAGCATTGGCCAGAATGCCTGCAATAATCATGAACACCGAGATGAGACCCTTGAAGATGAAAGGATTCGTCTTCAACAACATCGCCTACACAAAGGATGAGCGAAGGCTTGTCGTTGAAACCATCGAAAACGAAGAGAACAGGGTGAACTGGCTCCTGTCAATGGGTCACAACATCGGCTCCTCCGTCGACCGTGTTTTGCCGCTTGGCAAATGGAACCACACCGAGCTGATGAACCCGACGACATGGAAATGGAACATCTACGACATCAGCAATGACCACGAAGTCATCTGCTCGACCACCGACATGGAAAAGTTCATTGCCTGGATGGCACGCCACAGTTTTGAAGTGATCAACCGCCAGTATGCAACCGTGATGCAAAGGGTGGGCAGACATGTCGACTCTGACGTTTTCGGTTCAGGAGTGGTCATTGGAAGCGATGGCGCCGTTTACATCGAAAGGCAGATCCCTTCGGACAACACTATCGATCCGGCATTCAGGCTCTACACCGGTGAAGGCCAGTCGCTGATGTCAGTTCCAGCAATCTATGAAGTTTCATCGAGACTGCCGGAAAACGCCTTCACATCAATGGTTTTGAAACTCGACACATCGGTATCAAGACACAACCAGATGTCGCAGGATTATTACGGTGGAATCCCCATCGGTGTCCCGCTCGAACCAGACCAGACCACAAAAGCCCTTGAGCTTGGCAGACCAGAATCGCTCAAGTGGCTCGGAATTGCTCATACCCTCAAAAACGGCAGACACGGACTGCAGTTCCAGCTGCTCTACAATTCCGAAGAAGAGGCAAAGAAGGATTTGCCTGACCTGGAAAAATCAATCGACCAATCGCTTGGGCGTTTCACCAAGAAAAACTGGTGGAAGGATGACCTGTACCTTATGAAGCCGGAATTCACCCAGGATGGGAAATTCATCTCGATCTGGGCTGATTTTGACATCGATCCAAAGTGGCGGGACAAGATTGAAAAGCTTGACCTTACCCAGAAGGAATCGACAGAAGTTTGGCTTCAGGAAGTTCGTGCGCTTTACGATTTCCTAGACAAGCTCGAGCGCCACGACTACGGACCGTTCTGGACGAGGGATTAATCGATAACCCATCCTTTGATTGAACTTTGTTTTGTTCTTCTCGAATTCACTCCGAGAAACCACTAAAAACCTTCATCAGCAAAGTCAAGGCAAAACACACCTCACCCTTAATCCCTCTCCCAGACTGCGTCCGGGCGAGGGACATATGCCAAAATCCTTCGCCCGAAACGTAGTTTTGGGAGAAGGTGTCACGAAGTGACGGATGAGGGAGTTTATCACGGCTCTGATTGCAAAGAACAAAACACCTTAAACTTTTATGGGATCGTCATGGCCACTCTCAGCAATGCAAGGATCAACCCTATGTCCCAACTCCCCGAAGTCAAGGTATTCCCGTTTCCGGTTAAATGGATTACAATCGTTGCATGGGAAGAATTTTGATCGGAGTCGATTTCGGTTCAGGCGAGGCCAGGGTTTCGGCCGTCGACATCAAGACCGGACAGATGATCGGCATTGCCACCTGCCCGTATCAAAGCGGAGTGATGGATAAAATCCTGCCAAATGCAAAACTCCTTCCACCCAACTTCGCGCTCAACGACCCGTCCGACTGGATGAACGCCATGTCGTGCGCCACAAAAAAGCTGGTCATGGACACGGGAATCCCCCAGTCAGAGATCATCAGCCTTGGAATCAGCTTCACAAGCTGCTGCTGTCTGCCGGTTGACGATGGAGGAATGCCGCTTTGCCTCAAACCTGCGTTTGCTGAAAATCCACACGCCTGGCCGAAGCACTGGAAACATGTGGCATCGCTTCCCCAGGCAAAAAGGCTGACAGAGATTGCAACCGACAGGGGTGAACCCTTCCTTGAGTACTGCGGTGGCCGGATCGGCCCCGAGTGGCTCTGGCCAAAACTCCTTGAAACAATCGAGCAATCGCCGGAGCTCGTTCCACACATCGCCTACTACCTTGAGCTTGGCGACTGGATCGCATGGCAACTGACAGGAAATCAGGTCAGAAACCAGTGCAGCGCTGGCTACAAAGCTTGTTGGGTTGAAGGCGACGGCTATCCCTCAAACGATTTCTTTGCCCACGCCTCGGTTGACCTTGCCAGAATAGCTGAAAAACAGAGAGATATTCCAGTTGCCCAGCCTGGAAAACTTGCCGGAAGGCTCTTGCCTGAGCTTGCTGAGCAGCTGTCGCTACCTGCCGGACTTCCGGTTGCAGTTCCAGTTATCGATGCCCAGGTTGGCGTTTTAGGGTCTGGCGTCTATAGCCCCGAAGTGATGGTCATGGTCATGGGATCGAGCACGATCCATCTGGTCATGTCAAAACTTGAACGGATGTTTTTAGGTTTTGCGGGAATGGTGAAGGACGGAATCCTTGACGGTTACTGGGGTTACGAAGCAGGACAGCCAGCGACAGGCGACCTGCTCGACTGGTTCAGGAACACACTTGCCCCAATCCAGCTTTTTGAGCGCGCCAGAGAAGACGATGTCGATGAGATGGTTGTTATGGACAGATGGCTGCACGAGGAGCCAACCGGTTCAGGCGGAATCGTTGCCCTCGACTGGTGGAACGGTAACCGCTCAGTGCTTTTGAATCCAACACTCAAGGGAATGATAAGCGGTTTCACACTTGGCACCACAGCCCCACAGATTCTCAAAGGTCTGGTTGAAGCAACCGGTTTTGGAACCAGAAAAATCATCGACACGTTCAAGGCAAACGAGATATTAATCGATAGAATTGTAGCAACAGGCAGCATTCCTTACCATTACCCAGGACTGCTCCAGATTTACTCAGACATCTGCAACATTCCAATCACTGTGCCCGATGTCCAGTTCGCCGTCGCAAGGGGCGCAGCCATTTTGGGCGGTTTTGCAGTCGGTGTAGAAAACCTTGGTTTTACCACAAGAAAAGAGTACTTTGAAGTGATGAAGCCACAAAACTACGACAGCTTCACCCCAAACCCCGAAAATGTTGCAAAGTATGATACAATATTTAAAACCTGGTCAAAGTTTCACGACTGGTTTGCGGAAGGTGAGAAATGAAGAAGATTGCACTGCTTTTTTGCGCCATTTTCATGCTGCTTGCACCGTCAGTTTCTTTGGAAGCCAAAAACATCGGCAACTCCAAAATCTCAGGCATGGTGACCCCGCTTGAAGAGACCGTCTACATCACAAACACAGGCACCAAGTACCACAAATCAACCTGCAGGCACCTTGCAAAGTCCAAGATCGCCATCAAAAAATCAGAGGCGATAAAGAAGGGCTACACCGCCTGTTCGGTCTGCAAACCGTAAAACAAAAAATTGTCCAGCCATCATTTGAACCACCGACAGAAAAAAATACGTTACCTTGCTAGTGGTTATCATTTTAGATTGGCAGGACATGAGAAAGATAATTTTGGCAACAATTGCAGCATTAATGATTTTTACAAATCAAAGTTTTGCCAAAGAAGTTTCGCAGGAAAACCTTACAGGTAGGCATCAAGCCGTTTGTAGTCTTTTTTGTCTGGTCATGATCTCTTGTCATCCGACCGATATTCAAAAATATCCCATCACCTTTAACCCCTCTCCCAGACTGTGTCCGTGCGAAGGTTAAGGGTGCCAAAATCCTCCCGCTCGCAATGTAGGATCGTGCGAGGGTGGCGCAAGCACACGATGGGGTTTCCTTAAAACCCAAAAAAGTTTGGATTTTTAAATTACTTCTGGTAAAATGTTTCCAAATGAAAAAAGCCTGCCTTTTTGTGATTTTGACGGTAATGCTACTCCAGTTTGCCGCCCCTTGCGCAAAGCCTGCTTATGCCACTGCAGATTTCGGAAAATACTGCAAGGAGCTTGATCAGTATCTCAAGACTCACGGAAACAAAGTGCCCCAGATCCCACAAAACCCAGCAATCGCAACAAAGTTATGGACAAAAGCAAGAATATTGGTTTGCCTCTTTGAGTTCCCCGATGTAAAGCCACAGCTTGATCCAGAGTTTCTCATCTCAAGAGTGTCGGGGTTTGGAGCCACCGACCCGAGCCTGGAAGAGTATTTCCAGATAACAAGCGGGGGGCATTTCGACATCGACTTTGGTCCTGGCATAAAACCGGTATGGCTGAAAATGCCAAAAGGTATTGCCAGTTATGGAACCTCTATATCAACTTGCGATCTTGCGGGAGTTCTTGGGGATTGCCTAAAGACAGCCTGGGCAAGCGGTCTCAAGCCTGAGGATTACGACCTGGACGGCACTGGCACGCCAGAGTTTTTCATAATGATCTTTGGTGGAAACTCGTGGACTACAGGCGGAAAGGTTCCCGGAGACTTCATGTCGGGGTTCAATGGAATGAACTGGATCATGGTGGGCGAGGACGTTTTAAAGAACAACAAATATGATCTCAAATTCTCACCGATCACCCTCTATCATGAGTTCTCCCACTGCATCGGCATCTGGGATTTGTATGACCATACCTACAAAAACTATAGCCCTGTGGGTGGCTGGGACATCATGGGCGACGGAGTCTGGCTCGGATACTGTGGAATGAGCGCTTTCAACCGTGAAAAACTTGGCTGGCTCAACATCATGGAGATTAAAGACCCTGGAATTTACGAACTTGACAACCTCGACACAGAAAGCGGCATAAAATGTATGAGTGTGCCAATACCCAACAGCGCTGATGAGTTTATTCTCATAGAGAACCGGCAGCGGGTGGACAGGGGATACTGCAAAAGCAGTCCTGGTTCTGGCCTTGTTTTCTACCACCTGAACGGCAGAAAACAATACACCAATGAATACAACGACACAAAACCGTCATCCTCGCCAGGCATAAAGATGATAAATGCGAAACCGGCAAAATTCCATCTGGACGCTTTTTTTTCGCAAGATATTGGCAGAGACAGGCTTGATCTGAGCGTTTCGTCCGATGTGGCATCATGGTTCACAGGGAAAAAGGATGTGTCCCTGATCTTTAAAAATATCTCCAGAATAGGCGACAAGATGAGTTTTGAGCTTGAATACCAGAAGCCGATCCAGCCAACCATTGAAGTTCAGAAGGCGCTGGATTTCGGAGTTGTGAGAATGGGTCAGAGAAAGATCATGCCTCTCAATTTCTACTTCACTGGCAAAGGCGGAGTCAGGATCGATCTCGAAAAGGACGCTGACTGGCTCGACACGAACATGAACAATTTTGTTGGCAAGGACACAAACGTTGACGTGATGATCGATGCAAGGCAGCTTTCACCGGGCGCCTACAAGGCAAGAATCAAATATGTCAATGACTTCAAATCCGGAGCCGTCGATGTTGCCGTCGAAATCCGCTCAATTATGGGCGACACCAACTCTGACCTTGTTGTCGATGAAAAGGACATCGAAATTTTCTTTGGCTGTTACGGGGCAAAGTCAGACGAGATCAGCTATCAGGCCGAGTGCGACTTCAACGACAACAACATGATCGATTTTGATGACTTCTGCCTGCTGGCAAAATATTTTGGAAAAGACGTAAGAAACCACTGATTTTAAAGGTATAATGTCCATCTTCTGGCTCAGTTTGCCTGATTTGTTACAAATTGAAACACTGAATTTACAAATATTTGAAAACAATTGTTCATTTTTGGTTATTATATAAAGAAACAATTTATGGAGGTCTGACCATGAAAGACTGGTTTGTCAAAAATATCGCGTACTTCCTGATCGGGTTCGTCACGGTTGCCGTGGCCGTCTATATCTACCTGATCGCCAACGATCAAAGGGCAATGGTCATTTTTGGCGACGCAACACAGCTGCTGATCGCACTTTTTGCCGGAATCTCGATCCCGTTCCTGTTCGGCCAGAAAGAGTTCAGGGACAGGATTCAGACGCAGCCGTGGATGTTCATCGGTGCCGGTTTCATTGCCTGGGCAATTGGGCAGGCGTACTGGGCGTTCGAGGAGATCGTCAACAACGTTGACATGGCGGCAAGGTCGTTTTCTTTTGCAGATATTGGTTTCCTTCTCCTGTATCCGCTGGTAATCATCGGTATAGTCATCCAGAGGAGCAGACTTGGAAAAATCAAGATGCCTCCATGGTGGCTGGTTGGTTCGCTTGTGGTTTTCTCGGGACTGATGGTCTACCTGACCTGGGGAACGCTTGTTGAAGCCTATAGTTCTGGCGACATGCTCTGGTTCGTCTCACAAATCCTCTATCTCCTTGGAGACATAACCATCGTTATCGGCTGCGCACTGGTTGCATGGCGAACAAGAGGCGGGATCATTTCAGCGGCATGGACAATCCTCCTGGCCAGCTTCACCGTTTTTGCCTTCGGAAACCAGTTCTACAACTTCTACAACGCCCTTCTTGGTGAAAGCTACAAAACCGGTAACCTCATCGACTTGACCTGGATTCTTGCCTTTATAATCGCCTGGGTTGGCGCAAACGTCTTCCACACGATGCTAAAGGAGCAGAACTAACAATCCTGAATTTTGCTCAAATCAAACCGCCCCTTCAAAGGGCGGTTTTTTATTGGCAAGCCAAAATTAAGTACGGGTGAAACCAAAGACGTACACATTCAGGATGATTTTGAAAACTACGGTTTTTACCCATCATTACAGGGCTGGGGGTTGTTTTAACCCCAAGTTCCCCTTACACTTTAAATATAAAAATCGGTAACGGATAAACCCCCAGGAGGAAGAAAATGCTTAGTTCGGTTGATCTGATGAATGTCGAGCGCAAATACGGCGCAAACAACTATGAATCGGTGGAAGTCGTGCTCTCGAAGGGCAAAGGCGTCTGGGTGTGGGATGTTGAAGACCACAAGTACATGGACTGCCTCTCCGCCTATTCGGCTGTAAACCACGGTCACCTTCACCCGAAGATCATCGCTGCCGTCAAGGATCAACTCGATCGCATAACACTGACTTCAAGAGCGTTCTTCAACGACAAGCTTCCGCTGTTTGTCGAAAAAGTCTGCAAATTCACAGGCAAGGACATGTTCCTGCCGATGAACTCAGGCGCTGAAGGCGTTGAGACGGCAATCAAGACCATGAGGAAATGGGGCTATGAGGTCAGGGGAATTCCGGCAGAAACAGGCGAAATCATCGTCATGAAGGACAACTTCCACGGAAGGACGACCACAATCATCAGCTTCTCAACCGATGCAGGCTCGCACGACAATTTTGGCCCATTCACGCCTGGCTTCAAGATTGTTCCGTACAACGACGTGAAGGCAATTGAAAACGCAATAGGCAAGAACACCATCGGCGTAATGCTTGAACCGATCCAGGGCGAGGCAGGCGTTGTGGTTCCAGACGACGGTTTCCTCACGGCCGTTTCAAAGCTCTGCAAGCAGACAGGCATCCTCTTCTGTGCTGACGAAATCCAGACCGGATTTGGCAGAACAGGCAAGAGATTCTGCTGTGACCATGAAAATGTTGTTCCAGACATCTTCATTCTTGGCAAGGCGCTCGGTGGCGGAGTGATGCCAGTCTCAGGCGTTGCAGCAAACAAAGACGTTCTCGACGTGATCAAGGCCGGCCAGCACGGCTCAACATTTGGCGGAAACCCTCTCGCCTCGGTTGTTGGCATGGCAGCCATCGATGTGCTCCAGGAGGAAAAGCTCGTTGAAAACTCAGAAGCAATGGGCAATTATTTCATGGGCGAACTCAAAAAACTCGTTGGTGACAAGATTGATCTGGTCAGAGGCAAAGGTTTGCTTGTGGGCATCAGGATCGCAGAAAAATATGGCAAGGCAAAGCCATTCATCAAGGCTCTCAAGGCTGAAGGCATCCTGGCCAAGGACACACACGAAAGGATCATCAGGTTTGCCCCACCGCTTGTCATCACGAAGGAAGAAGTTGACTGGGCACTGGAGCGCATCAGAAAAGTGTTTGCATAAGGTTTGGCTTGTCCAAAGGGCGGTTTAAAACCGCCCTTTTTTTGTTTTTGACAGATTGTTATAATTGAGTGCGTGAAAAGGTTTTTTACTGTCCTGGTTCTGATGGCGATACTGAGCGCTTGCACAAATCAACAGCAGTTTGCCAAATCAATCGATTGCGGGTTTTTCACCATCCGCTATCCCGACGCTTTCATTGCCTCTTCAGATGGTCAGAAAATCATGCTCAACGGCCAGTTCGGTGTAACGATCGAAAACAGGCAGTATCAGGGTTTTAGCAGCAAAGAGATTGAAACCATAACGGCTGATATGAAAAAACAGCTTGGTGGCGACCCGAAAATGTCATCACTGCGTTTTGCGGGCATGGAGGCGCAGAGGCTCTCGCTTGACACAGACGACGGAAGCAAAATCGCTTATGTGGTCTGGTCTGAAGGATGGGTTGGCACAGTCATTTCAAACGGCAAGCTCACAAAAGAACAGGCCGATACGATGGAAAACATGATTTTGTCAATCAAGCTCGATGAAAACAAAACCACGGCCAAAACACAGGGGAAATACGATTCAAAACTGTTTTCAATCAACATTCCGACCGGTTGGACAGGCAAAGTGATCAATCACACAACCTTGGAACTCTCTTACGATGACCTCTCAAAAGGTGTTGGCAAACTAACGGTTTATGCCGTTGAACAGCCTGGCTACGCAGATTCAGAGGCCTGGTCAAAGGATTTTGCCAAGGAGATGGGCTGGAGCGTAAAGTTTGCCAGAATGCCAATCGGAGACGCAATTTTCACCACCTTCAAAAATACAGACGGCAATCTTGTCACCAGAATGTTTTGCTCGATCAGGAACAAAAAAATGGCAGTGATCAGCTTCACGGCTTCAAGCCCGGAGATTGAGAAGTCAGCTCTGGCAATTTCGAAAGGACTGGTGTTCAAATGAGAAAAACCTTCGCGCTTTTCGTGTCAGTTCTTTTACTGGCCTCGTGCACCAAGACCATCCCAAAAGAGCTGAGCCTCAAAAAAACAACCGACATGTTCGCTGTCTATTATCCAGCTGGCTGGGAGGCAGCCGACGGTCTTGGCGGTGGAGTAACCATCACAAATCCCGACGGCACAATCGGTATTCCAATCGGAATCCAGGCATATCCAGGCGCAAAAAACAACGACGTCAACAGTATTCCTGAGATACTTTCAATCTTACAGAAGCCGACTCCCGACGGCAAGATGTGGATCAAGAGCATCTCAGGCCACAAGTGCATCTGGGCTGAATCAAACCTGTTCGGCCAAAAGATTATCATGGCCTATGTCCCTCTCGACGAAACCATCCTGACCATCCAGACCCAGGCAAGGCAATCGGATGGAAAAGATGTCACAACCAAGGATCTCAATCTGGCCGAAATGATCATTGAAAACCTGGAGATCAAATGAAGAAGCTTGCCTTCCTCATGCTCGCAATCCTGGCAGTCGGCTGCAGTTTGGAATCGGCGCCAAAATTTGTTGATATTGACGGCAAATTCACAGGTGAATTCTTCTCAATCGGCTACCCAAAAACCTACAGGGTTACATCAATAGACAACGGCGTGATCATTGAGGGCGGAATAAAATTCAAGCTTTACTATAACGCAGAGGCAAAATCACTGCTTGGATCGGTCATGCCGCTTCGTGCAACCCTTGAGAGCAGGATGAGGGCAAAATCCATCCAGTTTGTAACTTTGAACTTCAACGGCTTTGACGCTGTTAAGATGGAGGGTATGGACAACACCCAAAGGTACACCTTTGGCATTTACATACCTCTCAACGGTGGCGTGCTTGCCCTCGAGCTGGAACCTGCCTTCATGAAACAGGATACAATCGATTTCACACACAAGATAGCAGAAACCCTCACCGTAACAGACAAAACATGGTTTGAGAGGAACAGATGAAAAAGATAACAAACAAAGCGGTAATACTGACTGCAGCCCTGATAATGGCACTTTCCGGATGCGGAAAACCTGAAGAAAAAGTTGAAAAGAGTTTTCCAAACACTTTCACAGGCAATTTCTTTGAGATAGATTATCCAGACGGGCTTAATCCAAGCTACACCAGAGACGGAGCCAGCTTCAACGGTGATTTTGATGTCAAAATCCTCGGGTATAGGCTTCCAAGCACAAAAGCTGGGGTGATGCCAAAAGATACGGACAGGCTTTCAGAGCTTGGGCTGATCCTTGGCAACTTTGAAAAAGACACAATAAATGGCCTAACCGCCTATATTCTTGATTCCGAATCTTATATTGCAGCGGTTTTCCCTCTCAATGGCAAGGTAGCCGTAGTCATAATTGCTAACAACCGTGCAAGCTTGTCATTTGGAAAAGACGCCGAAAAGATGCTCAAAAGCTTTAAGATAACAAAAGAAGATGCTTTCCCTGCCGATATCAGTGCCGTGACGCAACAGACAACAATTCCGCCAAAAGAAGAAGTAAAAAAAGATCCGACAAAAAAAGATGAGCCAAAAAAAGAGCAAAAACCCGAAACAACAACAACAAAACCAAGACCACGCGTTCAAATCGACACAACCGGCATGGTTGCGGGAACGTACTATGATTCGACAATGATTTTCCTAAAGCTCAGGCCCGGTTTTATCCTCAACAACTCGACGGAAACCTCTGCCAACATCATCGGCAGACTCCAGGGCGTTAAGGATCAGCAGCAGATAAACATTTTCATGTCCCCACCGGTCAGCGTTTCAGCCGAAAAACTTGCCGTCCAGTTCTCGGGTGGCAAAAAACCTGTGCCTGTGACAATGGGATCAAACACTTTCCAGTCCATAGTCAACACCCTCTCCAATGGCGGAAAGATGACTTTCCTTTTCTACTGCAACGATTATTACTCGTGCAAGATCATACTGATGGGCAGCATGCAGCTTACAGGCGAAATCCGTGAGATTCTGGGCTCAATCATTTTCAAATAAGTGAGGTGAAATTATGAACAAATTCAAAACAATCATTGCTCTTGCAACAATGGCCGTACTTCTTGGCGCTTGTGGCCAGCCGAAGGACGAAGATAAAACCCAAACAACCAGCCCAAACGCTTTTGTAGGCACGTTCTTTACCATGGTCAAGCCAACAGGCACAAACCCATCAGTCACCGGCAACAGCGTCGCCTTCAACGGCGAAAAGATGACTGTTCTTGTAAATGTTACACAAATTCCAGACACGCAGGCAGGAAATTTAGACTCAGTGAAATCTGTTCTGGCCACCGATAACACATCCTATGAAAACGTTTCAACCACCGAGACCGAAATCAACGGCATCAAGGGAATCAAGTTTGATGGTTCTCTGTCAGGCAGAAAAGTTGCTGGCTGGGCTTTTGCAATTGCCGATGCTGTGGTGACCATAAAACACGTTCCGTTTGACGATCCCGATGGAAAACTGACCGAGGCATACGAAGCGTCCCTTGCAACCTTCGCGCTCACAAATCCCGATTATTTCAAAGGCGCACCGGTAACCCCGCAGGTCGAAAACCCAAAGGCATCACCAGGAGACATCCCTGGAGCCACAAAACCAGAGTCTTTCGAAAACGACTACATCAAGTTCACCATCCCCAAAGACTGGGAATCCTCAAGCACAAGCTCGGAATCCATCATGGTTTCCCCCATGCTTGAAAACTCAGCTGACGCAGGTCAGGGCGTCACAATTGATGTCATGGACAAACACACAAGGGCAAATGACCTCGAGTACGCACAGACACACGGTAGCAAAGCCACACTGAAGACCTATGGAAAAACCGAATACGCCACTTTCACAATTGCACAGGTTGGAATCCAGGTTTTTATCGTTTCATCGGTTAACAACACCTTCATGATCAACGTCTCAACGCCTTCCGGCGCCATCACCAAAAAGATTGAAGACTTCCTGGGATCGGTTGTGATAAAGTGAGGATTTCAACAATCCTTGCCTTGCCGGTTGCAATCATTCTACTGTCATCTTGCGGCGCTCAAAAGACTGATGACGGCTTCACAAAATACACCGGCAAATTCTTCACAATCTCATTTCCTAAAGAGTTCAGGGCAAACGAAAACGAAAACATGTGCACGGTTGTCGGTCCAAAATTTGGGATCGCCGTTGGCGTAACAAAGGGAACCAATTTCACGGAAGGCTCAAGAAACCTTGGCAGTTTCTCACAGGATTTTAAGGGCATGTTCAAAGATTCCAAAGTCGAAGACGCAACATTTGCAGGATTTTCAGCCCTCTATCTCGAATCAAAACAGGACTTGGCAACATCCCTTGGCTACGCCTTCCTGCTTGATGGCGCGATGGTCACGGTTAACGCAAGCCTTGTGCCTGAGGATTCCCTTGAGCTTGCCACCAAAATCATAAGCACTTTTGAAATTACAAACAAAAAGATGTTCAAACCTGACAAATCAGATTCCCAAACCACCCAGTTCGGCCCCTCTGAC
This sequence comes from uncultured Caldisericales bacterium, assembly GCA_964472265.1. Classification (GTDB taxonomy): domain Bacteria; phylum Caldisericota; class Caldisericia; order JAAYUI01; family JAAYUI01; genus JAGNLA01. The sequence continues at coordinate 23,414 of CAYYJO010000011.1, forward strand.
GGTGAACCGATCCAGTTCGACACCATCATGCTCATGCCCCCAAAAGGCTGGAGAATCCTTGATAATTCAACGTCAGACTACATCAACATCGAGCCAAGGGAAGATAACAAGGAAGACCAGGGCAACGCCATCAACATCACAACTCTGAACGATTCAAACCAGGACGCAAAAGCAACCGCCGAAAAGATGGCTGCAAAGGTCGGAGCAAAGGTCAATCAGACGATACTGGGCGACCTCCACTTCTGGTCGTATGTTGCCGAATATCAGCAAAAGGCTTACGTCTACATGATCTCGTTTGGCAAAAGGCTGCATATTGTCACCATCACCTCGGTTTACAATGAGCTTCCGGACAAGATGAGCCAGTTCCTGTCAAATCTGGCATTCAAAAAGTAAAACAACATTTTTCCCTTCATTGTAAATGGGTGATGGCAATGAAACTGCCAGTGGGTTCTTTGGTATCCCAAACTTAGTTTGTATACCCCCATCCTTTGATTTGACTTACGCAATTCTTCTGTGAATATTCCGAGAAGAGCTCAGATCTAAAGTTGGGGAGACTCTAAATTATTATTTCGTCTTATCTGCACCTGAAATGAGTCAGTCAAAACTGGACTGATTGAAAAAATAAGGAAATGAGAACTTTGATCGCTAATGATCGAAGCAGGGAGTACGACAAAATGTATTAAATGAACTACTCCTGATCTTCCACAAACTCAGTGCCTGAATCGTCGACAAACTCCGGTTCAGCAACCATCTCATCGCTGGTGTCGATCCAGTCCTTTGGCACTCTGGGAGCGCGTTTCTTTTTCGGAACCGGCAGACCCTCACCAAAGTCAGGAATAAACGACGGAATTCTGGTGACCTTGCCAATTGATTTTAGTGGCAGCAATTTTTTGAGGTATTGACCGGTGTAGGAACCTTCTGCAGCTGCGATTTCCTCAGGCGCACCGTAAGCAACCAGCTTTCCACCGCCATCTCCGCCCTCAGGCCCAAGATCGATGACGTAATCGGCAGATTTTATGACATCAAGGTCATGCTCGATGACCAGCACAGTGTTTCCCTTGGCAACCAGCTTGTCGAGCACCTCGATGAGCTTGTGGACATCGGCCATGTGCAGACCAGTTGTGGGTTCGTCAAGGATGTAGAGGGTTCGCCCTGTTCCACGCTTTGCAAGTTCAGACGTAAGCTTGATCCTCTGAGCCTCTCCGCCTGAAAGTGTTGTTGCTGCCTGACCAAGTTTGATGTAGCCAAGACCCACTTCGTCAAGCATCTCGAGTTTTCGCCTGATTTGCGGAATGTTTTCAAATATTTCGAGGGCTTCTTCAACGGTCAGATCAAGGATTTCAGAGATGTTTTTGCCTTTGAACTTCACTTCCAGGGTTTCACGGTTGAAGCGCTTCCCCTTGCAAACTTCGCAGGTGACGTAAACATCGGGCAGGAACTGCATTTCAATCTTGATCACGCCGTCGCCTTCGCAGGCTTCGCACCTTCCACCCTTCACGTTGAAGCTGAACCTGCCGGGTTCATAGCCTCTTGCCTTTGATTCCGGCAGCTTTGAGAAGATGTCCCTGATGACAGTGAACATGCCTGTGTATGTGGCCGGGTTTGATCTTGGCGTGCGACCGATCGGGGATTGGTCGACGACAACAACCTTGTCAATGAACTCGATGCCCTTTATTTCCTTGCACTTGCCCGGGATGTCTCTCGAACGGTAAAGCTCCCTGGCCAGGTTTTTGTATAAAACATCAGTGATGAGCGTGGATTTTCCTGAGCCTGAAACGCCGGTTACGACCGTGAAGGTTCCAAGCGGGATTCTGAACTCGTCACCCTTGAGGTTGTGTTCGGTTGCGCCGATGATTTTGATGAACTGGCCGTTGCCTTCGCGTCGCTCTTTTGGAACCGGAATCTTGGTTCTTCCACAAAGATACGCTCCGGTAAAGGATTCTTTGGAGTTGCAGATGTCGTCGAGGGTTCCGGTTGCCACAACGTGACCGCCATGAACGCCAGCGCCTGGGCCGATGTCAACGATGAAATCAGCACTTCTCATGGTTTCTTCATCATGCTCGACCACTACAAGCGTGTTGCCAAGATCTCTCAGCCTCTTCAAAGTGACCAGAAGCCTGCCATTGTCCCTTGGATGCAGTCCGATTGACGGTTCGTCGAGAACGTAAAGGACACCGCCCAAACCTGAACCGATCTGGGTTGCAAGCCTTAATCGCTGCGCCTCGCCACCGGCAAGGGTTGCCGATGCTCTTGAGAGGTTGAGATAACTCAACCCTACGTCGAGCAGGAATTTGAGTCTGGCTTTGATTTCCTTCAGTATCTGCTTGGCTATTGTCTGCTGTTTTTCCGTGAGTTTGAGGCTGTCGAAGGCGTCGTATGATCTCTGGATGGAAAGCTCGGAGAGGTCTGCAATGCTCATTCCGTTTATTGTGACGGCCAGCGCTTCCGGTTTCAGGCGTTTTCCACCGCAAACGTTGCAGGGAACCTGAACCATGTACTGCTCGTAAATTTCCCTTGCGCCATCGGAACCGGTCTGTTTCCAGCGCCTTTCGATTGACGGGATGATGCCCTCGTGGTAGACGCGCCGTGTGTGCTTGTCTCCGAAAGAGTCCTTCCATTCGATTGTTATTGTTTTTTTCGTGTCGCCGTAAAGTATCTTCCTTTGCACTTCCTCAGGCAGCTTTTTCCAGGGGGTGTTTGCGTCTCCGCCAAAGTGTTCTGCAATCTGTTTGATCACTCCTATGCTCATTCCGTCAACGGCGTTGAATCCCGGAACCTTGATGGCTCCCTGGGCGATGGAAAGATCGGCATCTGGCACAACCAGATCAGGCGAAACCTCGAGCTTGTGGCCGAGACCGTCGCAGGCAGGACAGGCTCCGTATGGTGAGTTGAACGAGAAAAGCCTCGGCTCAATCTCCTCGATGGCGATTCCGCAGTCGGGGCAGGCGAAGTTTTCGGAGAAGGTGAGCTCCTGTGGCTCGCCTTCCTTGCCCTTCTGAACCTGTACCTTCAGGACGCCTTCGCCAAGCTTGAGTGCTATCTCGAGCGAATCGGCCAGCCTTGTTTTTGATTCCTCGTCGATGAGGATTCTGTCTACGATCACTTCCAGGTCATGCTTGAGGTTCTTGTCCAGCTCAATTGGCTCAGAGAGGTCGGTGATGATGCCGTCGATGCGCATCTTGTTGTAGCCGGCACGCTTCATCTTTTCGATGACTTCCTTGTACTGACCCTTCCTCTGTCTGGCAAGCGGGCCAAGGACGGTTGCCCTTGAGCCTGCGTGCTGGGTGTAAAGCCTGTCAACCATCTGCTGGACTGTGGTTTGTTCGATTTCCTTTCCACACTGCGGACAGTGCGGGGTTCCGATGCGAGCCATGAGAAGCCTGAGATAGTCGTAAATCTCAGTCATGGTGCCAACCGTTGACCTTGGGTTTCTGGAGCCGGTCTTCTGGTCTATCGAAATGGCTGGCGAAAGCCCCTCAATGTAGTCAACGTCAGGCTTTTCCATCATGCCGATGAACTGTCTTGCGTAGGCGGACAAGGATTCGACGTATCTTCTCTGGCCTTCAGCGTAGAGGGTGTCAAAAGCAAGCGAGGATTTGCCTGAACCAGACAAACCGGTTATGACCACAAGGCTATTTTTTGGCAGGGTCAGGTCAATGTTTTTGAGGTTGTGAACCCTTGCGCCTTTGATGAAAATTGTTGTTGGACCCATTTAAATACCTAGTTTTTCCTCCGATTTGAGGGAGCAGGCGTACTTATTTGCAGCCTTTACAAACTCTGCAAACAGCGGGTGCGGATTCTCCAGTCTCGACCTGAGTTCTGGATGGAATTGCACGCCGATCATGAATGGGTGGTCTTTTATCTCGCCGATCTCAACAAGGTCAAGCGTTGGGTTGATGCCTGAGAAAACCATACCGGCTTCTTCAAGCTGGGTTTTATATTCGTTGTTTATCTCGAATCTGTGGCGGTGTCGCTCGAAAATCTTTGGCTCCCTGTAAACCCTTCTGGCCAGGGTGTCTTCGGCAATAACGCATGGCTGTGCGCCAAGCCTCATGGTTCCACCCTTGTCGATGATATATTTCTGTGATGCCATGACATCGACAACCGGCTGCGGAGTTTCAGGAACAAACTCGGTTGAGTTGGCTTCCTTCATGCCACAGATGTTCCTGGCCATCTCGATGGTCATTATCTGCAGACCAAGGCAGAGTCCAAGGTACGGAACCTTGTTTTTCCTTGCGTATTCAGCAGCCAGAACCATACCCTCAACTCCCCGATAACCAAAGCCACCAGGCACGAGGATTCCGGCGTACTCTTTGAGTTTCGCCATTCCTTCGCTGGTCTGGATGATGTCGGATTCGAGCCAGTCGATCTGGACTTTCTTGCCAACGCCGATTGAGCCGTGTTTCAAGGCTTCGTTGACCGAAAGGTAGGCGTCGTTTAGCTTTGTGTACTTGCCAACCATTGCGATTTTGAGCGTCTCCGTCTGTTTGACGAGAGCGTCGACCTGTTTTTTCCAGCTGTCCAGGTTTGCCGGTCTCGGGAGCATGCCCCACATCTCGGACATCTTGTTTGCAACGCCCTGTTCTTCAAGCAGGAGAGGCACTTTGTAGACTGAGTCAAGGTCGGCAATCGAGTAGACGTTGTCGAGGTTGACGTCACAGAACAACGAAATCTTCTGCCTTACTTCCTTTGTTACCGGAATCTCGCAACGGCAGCCGATCATTGAAGGGATGATTCCGATTCGGCGAAGCTCGTTGACCGAGTGCTGGGTTGGCTTTGTTTTCAGTTCATTGGTGATGCGGAGCAGTGGAACGTATGTGAGGTGGAAGTATATCACTTCCTGGTCACGGCGCTCTGCACCGAACTGCCTGATTGCTTCAAGGAACGGCTGGCTCTCAATGTCGCCGACAGTTCCGCCGATTTCGGTGATGACAATATCTGAACCGGTTTTCTCGCCTACATACAGGATTCTTGACTTTATTTCCTGCGTCAGATGCGGGATTATCTGGACTGTTGCACCGAGGAAGTCGCCCCTGCGTTCTTTTGAAAGAACTGCCTGGTAGAGGGAGCCGGTGGTGACGTTGTTGTCCTTTGAAAGTGAAATGTTTAGGAAACGCTCGTAGTGGCCGAGGTCAAGGTCGGTTTCCGCTCCATCATCGGTTACGAAAACCTCGCCGTGCTGGAAGGGATTTTGTGAGCCTGCATCGACGTTGAGGTATGGGTCGAATTTGAGGATGGTCACCTTGTAACCTCTGGAAGCGAATAGTTTTCCTATCGAGGCTGAAACGATTCCCTTTCCAAGAGAACTCAGTACTCCGCCTGTCACAAACAGATACTTGGCCATAAAACCTCCAAACCATATTTTTACCACCCTGGCCATTCCCGGTCAACGGTTGACCTGGATAATCATTTAAAAGAAAATGTGGGGATGAAGAAAACAATTCTGGCTGTCTGGGTGCTTGTCCTTTTGCTGGCTTCATGCGGGTCTGACACCAAAAAATATATCACAGACGAGTCGATCTCACAGCTCAGGCTTGCGTCGGTTTCTGCATTCACACAGGCTCAGCAGCAGCTTGAAATCATCGGCTCGGATTTCAAAATTGGCGATCTCCCCGAGGGCGATGTCCAGGTGTGCAACAAACCTGTGCCAAGGGCCCTCGTTGATGTTTTGGGCAAAGACATGGCAACAGACCTGAAGCTGGCCGTTTGTCTTTCAGAAGGTCGCAACCTCAAGCCGGTGCTTGACAAGGACGACGCTTTTCTGGCTGATTTGGAAAGCCTCGGACTAAACTACGACGTTGATAGTTTCATGTACGACATAGCGTGTCTTGAAAGCCTGAAGCTCGACGAAAAAAACTGGCGTGACCAACTGCCGTTTCGAAAAGGCGTGCCAACCGTCCCAATCAGGAAGGATGATGTCGACAAAGCAAGGGAGAAGCTTGAAAAAATCAAAACTGACTTCAGTGATAACTTCAAAAGGATCGTTGGTAACCTGAAGCAGTCAGGTGGCGACATGGAGATGGTTTTCTGGCTTGAAGATTCGGGTAATGAGATTTCAACATACCTTGAGACCTACTGTGAACAGAAAGACGGACCAGCCATGCCTTACGCCGACTGCGACACGATCATCACAGACCGGATGGCAAAACCGTACATGGAGCTGTTCGGGCAGGATATTGATTTTCTATTGAAATAGTATAGAAAGAAATATATGGAGCAATCAATTTCTCATTGGATAGACACAATACGAAGCACAGACGAATCAGAAGAGTTGGAGGCAAAAACATTAAATGATCTCACAAAACCTGAATCTTTTTTAAGAACCATCTCGGCATTTGCCAATTATAAAGGTGGGAAGGTATTGATAGGCGTTGGACCCAAACCTACATTTGATATCATTGGAGTATCGGATTTTGATAAAGTTCTGACAGATGTGTCATCTTTATGTAATACCGCCTTTAACATTCAAATACTCTTCAGCGAGAAACACGAGATTGTTGAAGGTAAGAATGTAGTTCTTTTATCTATTTCAAAATCGATGAGCAATATTGTTTATATCAAAAACAAAGGATTAGATAACGGCGTATATATAAGGCAAGGCAGCTCAAATATCAAATGTGATCATCAAACAATCCTGAGTTTAATGAAACAGACAAATACGATAGATTATGAAACTGAACCCCTAGATGATTGCTCCATTGACGACATTGATGATGAGACTATTGATATGTACAAACTGCTTCGATCAAATGTCGAACCCCGTGCGACAGAGCTGAGAATGGGTAAATTCGATTTCCTCAAAGCCTTAAATTGTACAACAAACGGTAGGCTCAATAGATTGGGAGTGCTATGCTTTGGCACAGAATCAGCTTATGAGCGTTATTTCACTTCAAGTGTCATTGATTATGTAGTTTTGGATTCAAACCAATGGGTGGATGATCCTAACTTTAGGTTCGAGAAGAACTGGAAGATTAGAAAATCTATTATTTTACAGAGAATTGAGTTTCAGGATTTGTTAGAAAGAAATATTAGAAAGATCTTTTCACACACCGATAACATCGAAAGTCAGGAGATATCCGTAATCCCAATGAATGCATTGGACGAAGCAGTTACAAACGCGTTAATGCATAGAGATTACTCTGTAAATTCAACAATCCAGGTCGTTCAGTATGGCAACAGAATAGAGTTCAGAAATCCTGGTTATTCTCTCAAATCATTGGAGACGATGAAAGAGTCTGGGTCATGTCAAAGGAACCCAAAGTTATGCTTGATTTTTGAGAGGATTCGATTTTGCGAGTCGATTGGCACAGGCATAAAAACCATGATTGAGTCAATGAAAAGATATAACCTGGAGGAGCCAATTATTGATTCTAACAAAGATCAGAACCATTATATGATTACTTTCCTGTACAAGCATCTACTCGATGAAGTGACACAGGATCACCTTAAACCGTTTGTCGCCAGGCATAATTTGCTTGATATTGAAATCGCTGCTTTAGCATATGTGTACAAGATAGGTCACATAAACAATGAAATTTTCAGGCAAATTAATAGAGTTGACATTTATACGGCCTCCGAGTCGCTCAAGAAACTCGTCAAAAAAGGCTTGCTTGTGAACAATGGAGTATCAAAAAGAGATTCAGATTATGTCCCAACAGCCTTATTTCTCGATGGAAAATAGTTATCCACATTTTTATGTTAATAACTACGTTAAATGGTGAAATTTGACAAATTTTTACTTTTTTATCATCAATTGTGGAAAACTTTGTGGATAGAAAATCGGAGGATAAATGAAAGCGGAACTGGTTTATGGAAGCCCGAACGGAAAGAACTCGGCCTCGTGGAGGCTTGGTTCAAGCTTTGGGAAAGGTTTGGAGTCTGCAGGTTGGGAAACCAATGAGACGATCATCTACGACAAGGACATTAACCATTGTCTGGGCTGCAAAAGTTGCTGGTCGGCAACCCCTGGAAAATGCGTCCAGGCCGACGACATGGCCGGGATCATCGAGAGGCTGTCAAACACCGATCTGGTCGTGCTCTCTACTCCACTCTACTACTTCATGGTTCCCGGCAAGACCAAGGATTATCTTGACAGGCACATGCCTATTTTCTACCAGACGGTTCTGAAGATGTACGGCAAATCAGCTCAGGACTGGATTGACAAGATCAAGTTTGTGCTCATTTCTTGCTGTGGATTTCTGGACAAGAACTTTTTTGGGGGATTGAAAATGTCCATGCAGCACATCTATGGCAAGGCTTATTCTGCTGATTTCCTCGTACCAAATTCAGCCGGCATGTCTGCCGACAAAAATGGCACCGAATTTGCCGACTATTACAGGCTCATGGAGAGAATGGGCGCTGAATTTGGCAAGAGTTCTTCAATCTCACCCGAATCACGCAAGGAGTTTGAGGACTTCACGACCATGAACGAGACAAAGGTTGCCGAAATGCGCGCCAGATTTGCTTTGATAAACAAATAAACCTCCTTTTCTCCCTTTGAACGGTTGCAGCCTGGTTACGGTATTTGTTTTGAAAACCGGAGGTTGCATGGGAAGAATTTTCCTTAGAGCAACACTTGCTCTATCTTTCATTTTTTTCACAACGTTTTTCCAGGTTGAATCTCAAACCGTAGATAAAACAGAAATGTTCCCCGTGCTCCCAGTTCAAAACACCGGTGGGTTCACAAAAATCAGTCGCATGACCGAAGATTATCTTGAACTGGACGGCTTTGGAGGCAAACAGGTGTTCTTGCTTTCCGACGGTTCAAAGACTGAGAACATTATCCTGCCTGAGCAACCGTCGAGCATGTCTGAAACACAGCTTTCAACTCAGACTGCCGGACCGTGCGGCAGTTATCCGTTTGCACAGGACGTTCACGGTAACAGATATGTGCCATCGCAAGCAAAAATGGGCGAAAACTGCAAGGTTATTGAAATCTATCCCGATGGATTCTACATCATCAAAGACAGCTCTAATGATCCATTCACAATCTTCAGGGTTTTCAGGATTGGTCAGCCAAGTGAGCTTTGGAGCCAGAGATTTTTCAGCAACAACATGAGTTTTCAGGGAAGGGTTTCAATCTTCCTGCTCTTTGAAAGTGGCGGATTGATGGCAATTTATGATATTGAGACAGGAAGGAATGTTTTGATCACCGACTACAACTTCAAAGAACCCAGGCCAACCGTTCTTGGCAATTACATGATCTTTGGAAAAACCGTATATGACACAAGGGATTGGAGCATTGTTCTCAAATCATTTTCACAAGTGAAAAGAGCGAGGGTTCATGGCGACATATTGAGCTATCTTTCAGAATACCAGGACATCGCAACTGATGACAAACCCTACTTTTATTACTTTGAAAGGAACCTTTCAAGTGGTAAGGTTCTCAGGCAGACAAGAACAGACATCCCATTTGCCTCAACAAACGGATACTCGCTGACAGAAGTGTTTGGAGCCTTCAATGGTTTTGTGTATTTTACAAATCCGATCAACGGCACATTTGACATTTATGATACCAGCGCCGGTAAATCCATCTTTTCTCACCCGAGATTGTTTTACAGCGGCAGTTATCACAACCAGATGGACAACGGGCGTTACATCGCCTATCTCGATTCAGCTGGCATTTATTGTTTTGATACAAAAACCGGCAAGATATGGACATCACCAAACCAGATGCTTGTTTCAGATGGCGGTTGCGATGGGAAATGGACTGTGGCTGATGATTTTGTCGATGGCAAATACGTTGCAACCTTCACACATCAGGAACATCCCGAATGGAAGGTAAGCATAACAAACCCAACAAGATACATTCTCACTGAATATTCATGCGTCATTGAAGCACGTCCAAACGAAGACAGGAGCAAACTGGTTGTCACAAGGCACGAGTTCGATGGCTCTTCTGGCACGTTTGAAACATCAATTGACCCAGCCGTTCTTTATGGTCATTACCTCATCAACGGCAAGTGGCACTTTGCAACACTCATTGATGGCAAAATGAACTTGATGACGACTGAAAAAGACGGCTTCAAAACTGTGTTAGCCTGCGAAAACCCAAACAGGTCATTATACGCTATTACATCAGGAACCGAGCTACTTTTCTATTTGTCACCAGTAAAGATTGGAATCCTTGAGGCAAGATCGGGGACGACCAAGTTTTTTGATGTGCCAGAAAGATCGTTCAGTCCGATTTTTGCTGGCAACCGGTACATCATTTGCAGTATCACCGGAAACAGGAAGGCAATTCTCGACCGGAAGTCAGGAGAAATCAACTTCACTGAAAACCTGAACTATCTTGGCTTTGAGGGAGAAAAACTCTATTTTTCAAATGAATCCGAGTTTGCTGTGTTTGATGGCGGTAAACTTTCGATAACAAAAAATTACAACAATGTCAAAGGAGAATTTGTAAAAAACGGTTTGATTGCCGGTAACAATCTCTTTGACACCCAGGGGAATTTCATTCAAAAGCTGTATCCACGTTTTGACTCCCGGATGTTTAGGGATTTTCAGGTTAATCAAAAGAGTGTGTCGTTTGATCTTGGTCTGGATTCAACTGTGTTTCCCAACCGTTCAATATGGGATGCTTGTCCACGTTTTTCTCTTGAAAGAGGAGAGTCTGGATTAAAAATCACTAACCTCTCATACGAGGCAATCACTGGAAAAATATGGCTTGGAAACCTTTCTTCTTCAGAGGCGGTTGTGAAACTCGAAGAGATGCAGCTTGAGGTAAAGGCAAGGTCATTGTTGGAAATTGGTGAGAAGATGTTTGACAAACGCTGCCTGGTTCTTATCCAGTCAAATGCATTGCTGGCAACTGCTGAATCAAAACTCGAAAATCTGAAGCCGGGCTATGTCGTGCCGATGTTTGAGGGTATTCCAGAAACTGGCAGGTGCAGGCAGGCAACGGTTGTGACCGTGTGGGGTGAAGATTCAGACTAGCCTGAACTTTTGGCAAACAGGGAGGTATTTCTATCATGAAGGGGAAACTTGCGGTTGTCATCGCGGTAATGCTGGCCAATTCGGTGCTGCCCTGGGTTTCTGGAAAAGCTGTTTTCAACCCGATGCTGCCCAGCCATGTCAGATATGTTGCAGATGAAACAAAAATACCACTTGACCTGTTTGAACCAGGAAATAGCAGGGTAATTGATCTTGCATACAACAAATATTGTGACAGATTCCGTAGATACATTGTGGCACTGAATGATTTTGATCGGATATCATCCTATCAGAAGGACAATCCCATGACACAATACCAAATCGATATAAACCAGTCAGGGATTGAAGCCCATAAAAAAGGCATCGGGTACACTTTTCAGCAGATGAATCTTGGTGTGACAATAAGCAAAGTTATAAAAGACAAAAAAACAACATTCGAGATTGACTTCTATGCTCTTGAAAATGACAAGTGGATATCAAAGCAACTGGTTGAAAATCCTAACGCCACTATAGAATTCTTCTCAAGAAACCTGTATAGGGTAGACGGGAGCATGTATGATGTAAAAAAAGGAGCAATTGGAAACAACTTCAGATATTATTATGGGATAAGTGCCCTGAATTATGTGTTCGAGGATTGTCTATACAGACGCATTGACGATTCATTGGTATTTTCGATGAAAAATTACCAAAAAAACGGATATTTTTGCACTCTTGCTGATTGCGAGGATTTCCTGTATTTGGGCAAGAAAGGAAAAACCCCGTTTGGTGAGGGTTTAGTAGATCTAATACAATGCACCTACACTGGAAAGGCTCTAAAGCACTGGGATACTAGGTTTCTCCATCCTGAAGACATAATCATCAATGTCAGAGGCGACTTTTTCTTAACGCAAGACCTTCACAACACTCGCGGGATTTTCTTCCGATACTGGAATGCGGCAACTGGCGATCTTATATGGTCACTCCCGATTTACGAATGTATAAATGATTTGAACAAGTATGGGTTTGATGGTGATTCTTTTTACGGGAAATCGAGCAACGCCTGTGTTAGGGTTGCGCCAGATGGAACCAAGACTTTTGTCCCTCTCAGAAAAACACCGACGTTCCTGAAACTTTATGGGGATCAATACATATTGAAAGGCGCACCGTCTTCAGATCCTGAGAAACTTATGTGCAGACTTGCAAGGATACAATCAGACGCCATTGAAGACACTGGCATGATTGTGCCTGACTGGGCTTCATACAGCTCAAACTGGAATACAATCATCGGTTACAATTTCCAATTGAAGAAACTGGAAAATGACATAAAGCTTGAAATCGATTATTCGATACAGAAAATAACAGCTCAAGGCTTATCTCAGCCTGTTTTAGGGAGCATGTTCATCAACGGTTATCTTTATTGGTTTGACATGAGTCATATGCAAATTGCCGAACAATATCCTGATGGCAAATTCATAATTAAAAACCTTGAACTGGACACATCAAAAGAGATAAATCTTTCACAAGTCGACAATGAAGATGATAGCCAATTGAAAATAGCATACGTCGCAATTGCAGGCAACCGTTTAGCCGTGATGAGATACAAAGAAGATGACTCAAGTTTCGCTATGATTTCAATTTATAGGCTGTCACTCCTGAAGCGAATTTTTCACCAACAATTCAAAACAATACCTGACAGTTCAATAATAGCTTTTAGAGATGAATTTTGCCCGCTTTTGAAGATGACTGATATGTATCTGTTGTTTTGGTCAAGTAGTCTGCCTTTTCATCTGATTAATCTCGATGATCTCTCATTTCAAGCGTTTGATGACTGGCAGACAATGAAGCTTAAAAATGATGGTTTCTATGCTTTGACATTTGATGGAAACCTTGAATATGTAGATAAGGAAAATCTAAAGGCAACAAGATATGAACTCCCAAAAGATTGTTCCAAGGACGACATGTTTATGAAATGGGTCAGGGAGTTTGGCTCCAAAGAAATTTTTCAAAATGGATTCAAACCCCAACAGGAGCTGGGTAAAGAGTATGATATGTTTGAAGGGGAATGGTATGAATCAATAGGAGAATCCTATGGTGAATTCTTTCAGATGGAGCCTTGCCCGACGTTCTCAATCAAACGCTCATCAAACAATGAATTTGTAATCACAAACACATCGCCAAACTGTGAAACGCCTTTGAACGCCAATGTTTATCTCATACCATGGCCAGATGACTGGTGCCCGGCATATTGGTAGGCAAGGAATGTTGTCGGGAAAGTCAAAGATTTGAAACTCAATGATATTTCAGCAATCACAATTCCTGATCTGGAACTGCTTCAGTCAAAAAGGTTCGCACTCGTCATCGAATCCAATGGACTCCTCGACACCAGAAACTCGCAGCTCTCTGACTTTGACAAAACTGAAAGACCTTTATTCGACGGCAACGCCATTTCCTATGATGAGCAAAAATCGGTTGTTGTGACCATGTGGGGAAAATGAAAGATGCGGAGGCAACTATGAAACTGATAATCTTTATCTCAATTTTCATTTTGGCTGCACAAGTTATCCCAACGGGTGATTATTGTGGTCCAGGTGGCGGGTATGACGGCTCCACCTATTGCGAAAATGCAGACATTTCTAAACCAATGCTACCATCGATGATTTTCAATGCCAATCTAGACTTTGGTGATGATGGCTTACCCAAACCTGCCGCAGACAACGAACAAAAGGAGAGGTTGAAGTGTCTGCAATGTGCATTGGCTGGAGTGCGACCTTATGACAGCTTACCGCAAAACATAGATCACGGGGAATCGAGTGGTTATTGTGTTTTCTGGCATCGTTTCGGTATAAACAACAGAATGGTTATTTATAAAGACA